>NZ_LWER01000133.1:0-70562 GCF_001634775.1 Sulfitobacter sp. HI0027 | reverse complement strand
ACCCGCAATTCTATGACGGCATCGCTGGCAAGCGGCTGTTGGCTTGGATCGTCGATGTGACGCTGGTCATCGTCTTTTGCCTGCTGATCCTGCCCTTCACCGCCTTTACCGGGCTGTTCTTTTTCCCCTTCCTGACGCTGGTGGTGGGTTTTGCCTACCGGGTGGCCACGCTGACCAGCGGGTCGGCCACATGGGGGATGCGCCTAATGGCGATGGAGCTGCGCGACCACCGCGACCGGCCCTTTGATTTCATGACCGCGCTTTTGCACACCATCGGCTATTCGCTGTCGATGACGGTCACGATCATTCAGGTCGTCTCGGTCGTGTTGATCTGCACCACGGCCCGCCGTCAAAGCCTCACGGATATGGCGCTTGGCACCGTGCCGGTAAATCGCCGCCTCAGCCGCTAGGGCATCACGCAAATTTGCCCTTGGCGCAGCGGGGGGGGGGTTGATAGCATCCCCCGATAAATGCTGGAAACCCATGCGACATACACTGCCTTTGACACCGCAATTCTATGTCACAGCGCCGCAGCCCTGCCCCTATCTGGAGGGCCGGATGGAGCGCAAGCTGTTCACCGCCCTTCAGGGCGACAATGCCGCACGCCTGAATGACAGCCTATCAAGCCAAGGTTTCCGCCGCTCTCAAAATGTTCTGTACCGCCCGTCTTGCGCCGATTGCGCCGCCTGCCTGTCGGCGCGGATCGACGTGGCGGCCTTTCGCCCCAGCAAAAGCCAGCGCCGCATTCTGAACCGCAACGCGGGGCTTGAGCGGCGCGCCACCTCTCCTTGGGCTACGGAAGAGCAATATGACCTCTTCCGCAGCTACCTCGACAGCCGCCATGCGGATGGCGGCATGGCGGATATGGATGTCTTTGAATTCGCCGCAATGATCGAGGAAACCCCGATCCGCAGTCGGGTCATCGAATATACCGACCCCGAGGCCGATAACGCGCTGGTCGGCGTCTGCCTGACGGATGTCTTGGGCGACGGGGTGAGCATGGTCTATTCCTTCTACACCCCCGACCGGCCCCGCAACGGGCTGGGCAATTACATCATCCTCGACCACATCGAAATCGCCCGCGCGGCGGGTTTGCCCTATGTCTACCTTGGCTACTGGGTGCCGGGCAGTCAAAAGATGGGGTACAAGGCCAAGTTCTCGGGTCTTGAGGTTTATATGGGCGGGCAGTGGCAAAAGATGCGCGACCCTGAGGGTTTCGTGCCCGACCAGCATCCGCTCAGCAATGATCCCATTGCCGAGCAGGTGGCCAATATCACCCTGCCGGATGTCAGCCCGCGCTAAGGCGCTGAGCCAGCCTACAGATTTTGCGCGTAACCGGGGCGGGCCGTTGGGCTGCCAGATTGAAACATGCACATCATCACGCCCTAGCAATTCAATAAAATTCACCAGAGGGCCGATTTCTTTGCGAAAAGAACCCAAAATGGCGCCTCGGCGAAATAAAAGAGCAATTAATCCCCACTTAAGGACAAGATTTTCGGCATTTCGCTGTTGACGCCCCCCTTTCCCCCTCATAATCTCACGCCACGCTAAGAGGACCCCTGAGATGATCGACCTAGTCATTATTGTAGGACACACGCGCATGGGCCGGTAACGGTTAACCATAATCCTTCCCATGCGCCCCCGTCAGACCGGGGGTTTTTTTATGCCAAACGCCAATAACCTGCCTTACGGAGCACCTAAGATGAAACGCCAGATGACCGGAGCGAAAATGATCGTCCAAGCCCTGATTGACCAGGGTGTGGACACCGTCTTTGGATATCCCGGTGGCGCGGTGCTACCGATCTACGACGAGGTCTTTCAGCAGAACTCGATCAAACACGTTCTGGTGCGCCACGAGCAGGGTGCGGTGCATGCCGCCGAAGGCTATGCCCGCTCGACCGGGAAACCGGGCGTTGTGCTGGTGACCTCCGGCCCCGGTGCCACCAACGCGGTCACCGGCCTGACGGATGCGCTGCTCGACTCGATTCCGCTGGTGGTGCTGACCGGCCAGGTGCCGACCTTTATGATCGGCTCTGACGCCTTTCAGGAAGCAGACACCGTAGGCATCACCCGCCCCTGCACCAAGCACAACTGGCTGGTGAAAGAGACCGACAATCTGGGTGCCACCCTGCACGAGGCTTTTCACGTCGCCACCCATGGTCGCCCCGGCCCGGTGCTGATCGACATTCCTAAAGACGTGCAATTCGCGACCGGCAGCTACGAGTCCCCCAAACCCTCAACCTCGCGCTATCAGCCGCAGGTCAAAGGCAATATGGAAGAGATCACCGAACTGGTGGCGGCGATGGAGACGGCCAAGCGCCCGATCTTCTACACGGGCGGCGGCGTTATCAACTCCGGCCCGGCGGCAAGCCAGTTGCTGCGCGAATTGGTCGATGCGACGGGTTTCCCGATCACGTCGACGTTAATGGGTCTCGGCGCCTACCCTGCGTCGGGTGACAAATGGCTCGGGATGCTGGGGATGCACGGGCTGTATGAAGCCAATATGGCGATGCATGACTGCGATTTGATGATCAACATCGGCGCGCGTTTTGACGACCGGATCACCGGCGTCATCGACAGTTTCAGCCCCAAGTCCACCAAAGCGCATATCGACATCGACCCGTCGTCGATCAACAAGGTGATCCGCATCGACATTCCAATCGTCGGTGACGTAGGCCATGTGCTCGAAGACCTGCTGAAGGTCTGGAAATCGCGCGGCCGCAAGACCAATAGCGAAGGGCTCTCCAAATGGTGGTCCAAGATTGAGGAATGGCGCGCGAAAGATTGTCTGAAATTCACCCAATCCGGCAAGGTCATCAAACCCCAGCACGCGCTGTCGCGGCTCGAAGCGCTGACCAAGGGTCATGACCGTTATATCACCACCGAAGTGGGCCAGCACCAGATGTGGGCCGCGCAATACCTCGGCTTTGAAGAACCGAACCGCTGGATGACGAGCGGTGGCCTCGGGACCATGGGCTATGGTTTCCCGGCCTCCATCGGGGTGCAGATGGCCCATCCTGACGCCCTCGTGATCAATGTGGCGGGCGAAGCCTCGTGGCTGATGAACATGCAAGAGATGGGCACGGCGATGCAATTCGGCCTGCCGGTCAAACAGTTCATACTCAACAACGAACGCCTTGGCATGGTCCGCCAGTGGCAGGAACTGCTGCACGGCGAGCGCTATTCGCAAAGCTGGTCCGAAGCCCTGCCCGATTTCGTCAAACTGGCCGAAGCCTTTGGCGCCAAGGGAATTATCTGCCACGACCCCGACGATCTGGATGACGCGATCATGGAGATGATCAACTACGACGGGCCTGTGATCTTTGACTGTCTGGTTGAGAAGCACGAAAACTGCTTCCCAATGATCCCAAGCGGCAAGGCGCATAACGAAATGTTGCTGCCGGGGGATCATGAGACCCAAGGTGTGATCGACGCAAAAGGCTCAGTGCTGGTGTGACCCGTTTTCTTTCAAAGAAAACGACCGGGAATTTTTAAAAAATTCCCGCAGCTAGATAAAAGGACAAAGACATGGCAGCTCTGAAAATCAAAAAAGGCGCGACCTCGCATTCCGCCTATAACCTACGGCCCAATTTCTCGGATGTGGTCGAAAAACACACGCTTGCAGTGCTGGTCGAGAACGAACCCGGCGCGCTGGCGCGGGTGATTGGCCTGTTCTCGGGGCGTGGCTATAACATCGACAGCCTGACCGTGGCCGAGGTGGACCACACCGGGCATCTGTCGCGCATCACCATCGTCACCAGCGGCACGCCACAGGTGATCGAGCAGATCAAGGCGCAGGTCGGTCGGATCGTGCCGGTGCACGAGGTGCATGACCTCACCGTCGAAGGCCCAAGCGTTGAGCGTGAATTGGCGATCTTCAAGGTTGTCGGCAAGGGCGACCACCGGGTCGAAGCGCTGCGGCTTGCGGATATCTTCCGCGCCAATGTGGTCGACAGCACGCTGGAAAGCTTTGTTTTCGAAATCACCGGCGCGCCGGATAAAATTGACGCTTTTGCCGAATTGATGCGCCCGCTTGGGCTGGCTGATGTTGCCCGCACGGGCGTTGCCGCTCTCGCCCGCGGGGTCTGATCGGGTTGGGAGTCAGGCTTTGAGCTGGGCCGCGCCGCATCGGCGCGGTCCGGGCTTGGTCGTAAAGGGAATGATCTGAGCGCCCCCGCGCGGTTTTGCCGCCTGCGGCTCTTGCACCGCGGGACTATCGTGGCGCAGGGCGTCGGGCAGATGTGAGGCCGCATCTTCCAGAACCACCCGAGGGTTGTCGGCGATACGGAGTTTGCGATGCACTGTGATGCCGAACTGTACCATGTCGCCCGGGTCGAACCCCGAACCGTGCCCCATACAGATCGCAGGCTCTTCGTAATAGGCAAGATCGCCTTGATCTTCGCACCAGAACACTGCTTTGCCAGCGGCATTATCGCTCCACAGAACTACACCAATCATAGTACCCCCCGCTTCTGATAATTGACCTTCATTCTGCGACAATCGAAAAAGGTGTAACATAGGTTAAAATGCAACGCCCGCTTGCATTTTGTGTCGGTTCCAGTAGGGTCAACCTCAAATTAGCGTCACCTGTGACGCGCCTTCGCGTCAGTCGGTAAATCCTCTGGCCAAAACAGCCCGTATCCTATGGCTGCGTCGCAAATCAGAACGAGGCTGCATGTCCGCTTCCAACCGCTCCCCCTCTGAACTTCGCAGCATGTTTGGTGCCAATCTGCGCCAGTTGGCGGCGGATTATACGTCGATCTCCGATCTTGCCCGGCAACTTGGGATCAACCGTACGCAGTTCAACCGCTACCTGTCGGGCGAAAGCTTCCCCCGGCCCGACGTGCTGGCCCGGATCTGCCGCTTTTTTGAAATCGATGCGCGGGTGTTGCTGGAGCCAGTCACCGAGATTTCGCTCAACCAAGATCCGATCAACAACAGTTTCCTGCGGGACTTCCTTGGGACCGGGGTTCAGAACGTGCCCGAGGCGGATTTTCCCAGCGGCTTTTACCGCTTCGCACGGCGGTCGTTTCTGGATCACGACAGGTTCGTGACCGGGGTCGTCTACATTAAGCGCGACGGCAGCAGCACCTTCCTGCGGGGTTATGAGAGCGCGCATTCCCTGCGCCAGCAAGGGCTGCCCACCAGCCCCACGGCGCGCGAATATCGCGGCATCGTTTCGCAGCAAGAGAATGGCGTTTCCATCGTCGTATCGCGGCGTCGCACACTGACCGGGTCGTTCAACTACCTCAACCGTGTCGCCTCTTTCGAGAATAACTTTTGGGTGGGATATGTCACCCGCACCGCGCCCGAAAGTGCCGCGGGCGCGCGGGTGACGCGGCTGACCTACGAATACATTGGCAAGGATCCCAAAACGGTGCTGCCCGCAGCGCGGCAGGCGGGATTTATCGACATCGACGCCCTGATGCCCTATCACCGCCGCCTGCTTCAGCCCGACGCGCCGTTCAACTGAGGCCCGCTACAGCCGGGGTGGCTGCGCCTGCGGATAGCCTGTCGCCCGATGCCAGCCCTGCGCCAGTTGCAACAAGCGCGCGTCGCTGCCGCGTTTGCCAATCAGTTGCAGCCCCAAAGGCAGGCCGCGACTGTCAAAACCTGCAGGAATATTCACCACCGGCAGACCGATCAGGCTTGCGGGCACCACAACCTGCATCCAACGGTGATAGCTGTCCATCGGCTGGCCATTGATTTCGGTCGGGTGCACCATTTCGACGTCGAAAGGCCAGACCTGCGCGGAAGGCAGCACCAGAACGTCGACCTCTTCAAACAGAGCATGTGCCGCGCGGAACCAATCGGATCGGATGCCGCTGGCGCGCTGGATATCAGAGGAAGAGAACCCCTGCCCGCGCGCGACCTCCCATTGCGCAGCGGGTTTCAACCCGTCCCGCCGCGCCGGATCGTCGTAGATCGAGCCCAACGACGCCGCCACGGCAAAGGACCGCAACGTGATCCAGCTTTCCCACATCGCATCAGCATCAAAGGGCGCGGCGATGGGTGTGACCTCATGCCCCAGCCCGGCCAAACGGTTCAAGGCGGCTTCGCTCAGGTTAATTATCCCCGGCTCGCAGGGGAAGGCACCGCCCCAATCGCCCAGCCAGCCCACACGCTGCGCGGGCAGGCCCGCGTCGATATCCGGGGCCGTATCCGGGCCGGAGCGGGTCAGAGGTTGGCGCGGGTCGGCGCCGCTCATCACATCAAGAAGGGCGGCGAGGTCACGGGGGCTGCGCGCCATCGGCCCCAAGGTCGAAAGCTGGTGCAGAAACAGATCGCCGCCATCGTCCGACGGCACCCTGCCCCATGTCGGCCGCATCCCGTAGACGTTGTTCCAGCCCGCCGGATTGCGCAGGGATCCCATCATATCGGACCCATCGGCGACGGCGACCATCCGCGCCGCCAGTGCCGCTGCCGCCCCGCCCGAGGAACCGCCAGCCGAGCGGCCTAGGTCATAAGGGTTGCACGTCGCGCCATGGACCGTATTGAACGTATGACTGCCGAGGCCAAACTCCGGCGTGTTGGTTTTGCCGATGATGATTGCCCCTGTCGCGCGAAGCCGCGCAACAGCGGGATGATCCCGCTCGGCCGGCTGGGCACCGAAAAGCGGGGACCCTTGAGACGTTGGCAGCCCCTCTGCGTCAGCCAAATCCTTGATCGCCATGGGGATACCGTGCAGCCAGCCCTTGCGCGGGCTGGTGTCAGACGCCTCTGCCTCGGCCAGCAATGTGTCACGGTCGCGGAGAGAGACGACGGCATTCACCTTGCCATTCACCGCCTCGATCCGCGCAAGTGACGCCTGCATCAGTTCAACCGCAGAAATCCTGCGCGCGGCCAGCGCCTCGGACAGGTCCGAAGCGTCCCAATCTAGCAAATCCATCATGTCCCCCTATTGCTACATATTATTCCATGAAGGGGGACGTGCGGGCTCAGTCGCCCTGTGCCTCGGCCCGGCTTTTGCCCGAGACTGCCAGCGCCAGCGTTGCCCCCATCAGCCCATCCAGATCACCGTCGAGCACGCCCTTGGTGTCCGATGTCTCGTAATTGGTCCGGAGGTCTTTCACCATTTGATAGGGCTGCAAGACATAGGACCGGATCTGGTTACCCCAGCCCGCGTCGCCCGCGTTCTCATGCGCTTCGTTGACCAGCGCCGAACGCTTGTCCAACTCCATCTGATAAAGCCGCGATTTAAGCGCTTTCATGGCGATGTCGCGGTTCTGGTGCTGCGACTTTTCCGAAGAGGTCACGACGATGCCCGTGGGATGGTGGGTGATCCGCACGGCCGAGTCGGTGGTGTTGACGTGCTGACCGCCTGCGCCGGACGACCGGTAGGTGTCGATGCGGATGTCCGAAGGGTTCACCTCGATCTCGATATTGTCGTCGACCACCGGGTAGACCTTCACGGAGGTGAAAGAGGTGTGCCGCTTGGCCGCCGAGTCGAAGGGCGAGATGCGTACCAAGCGGTGCACGCCGCTTTCGGACTTCAGCCAGCCGTAGGCGTTGTGCCCTTCAATCTTATAGGTCGCGGATTTGATGCCCGCCTCGTCGCCCGCGCTTTCGGCCTGAAGATCTACTTTATAGCCTTTCTTCTCGGCCCAACGAACATACATCCGCGCCAACATGCTGGCCCAGTCGCAGCTTTCCGTGCCGCCCGCGCCTGCGTTGATCTCTAGGAAAGTGTCGTTGCTGTCGGCCTCACCATTCAGCAGCGCTTCGAGTTCCTTTTGAGCGGCCTTTTCGGCCAGCGCCTTCAGCGCCTTCTCCGCGTCGGAGATGACCTCTTCGTCCTCTTCCATCTCGCCCAACTCGATCAGTTCGACGTTGTCGGCCAGTTCCTGTTTGATGCCCTCATAGGTGTCGATGGCATCCACCAGCGACTGGCGCTCACGCATCAGCTTTTGCGCGGCATCAGGGTTGTCCCAAAGGTTCGGATCTTCGACGCGGGCGTTGAATTCTTCCAGCCGGTAGGGCGCGGTCTCCACATCCAGTCGCTGGGCCAGCAATTCCAGCGATTTGCTGATCTGGTCCGCGGTATTCTGTGCCTCTGCGCGCATGTGTGCCTGCCTTTGATAAGTAATGCGGCCCCGAAAACCGGAGCCGCACGAGAGATAGACCAGCCCGCCAGCGGCGGCAAGTGGGGGGAGGCAAAGCGCGCCTTCGCCCCGCCGACCTGATTAGTAAAGGCCGCCCGAGCTCAGTGTGCCGAAGCTTGCCTTGGGGCCGACGGTGGCCTTTTTGCCCGTCGATGTGGTGACCTGACGCGAAGACGATGCAGCCGAGCCGCCCAGTTCCTCGACCAATGGCAGGTCCGTCCCCATGGCAAAGCCGCCATCGAAGGAGATGCCAAACAGCGGCTCTTCGCCATCGCGGAAACATTCCGACACCACATTACCACCCGAGGCGTTATCGCTCAGCCGCGCGCCGCTGAAACGGTCGATCTTGATAAAGCGGCACTGTTCGGGGACCGCAAAGTCACCGCCGCCGTATTTCTTGATCGCCTCGGACATGAAGCGCTGGAAGACCGGCGCGCAAAGCCGCCCGCCGCCCGCGCCCCGGCCCATCGGGCGCGGCGTGTCGAAACCGATGTAACAGCCTGCCACCACGTTGGACGAAAAGCCGACGAACCATGCGTCTTTCTCATCGTTGGTGGTGCCGGTCTTGCCCGCGATCGGCACCGGCAGATTGATGGCATTGCGGGCCGTGCCGCGCTCGACCACGCCGCGCATCATTGAGGTCAGCTGATAGGCCGTCACCGGGTCCATCACCCGCTCGCGGTTGGAAATGATCCGCGGCGCTGCGCCGGGCGCGAGGTTGATCTGCTCACAGTCGTAGCACTTGCGTTCGTCATGTTTGTAGACGGTGCGGCCATAGCGGTCTTGCACCCGGTCAACCAACGTGGGCTGCACCCGCTCCCCGCCGTTGGCGAACATCGCATAGGCCGATACCATTTGATACAGCGTGGTTTCCTGACTGCCGAGCGCGTTCGACAGCAGCGGCGCCAGATCGTCATAAACGCCGAAACGCTCCGCATAGCTGCCGACCACATCCATCCCGACTTCTTGCGCCAGACGGATGGTCATCAGGTTGCGCGACTGTTCGATCCCGGTGCGCAGGGGTGTGGGGCCATAGAATTTATGCGAGGCGTTCTGGGGCCGCCAGACGCCCTGCGGCGTGTTGATCTCAATAGGTGCGTCTACCACGATGGTCGCCGGGCTATAGCCACTGTCGAGCGCGGAGGCATAGACGAAGGGCTTAAAGCTCGACCCCGGCTGCCGTTTGGCTTGGGTCGCGCGGTTGAACACGCTCGCCTGATAAGAGAACCCGCCCTGCATCGCAATCACCCGGCCCGTGTGCACGTCCATGGCGACGAAACCGCCCTGCACTTCGGGCACCTGCCGCAGCGTCCAGCGGATAAAGGAACCGTCACTATCGGAGGTCATGCGGCGCACCAACACCACTTCGCCAACCTCAAGCAGATCGCCCGCCACCTGAGCCTTGGAGGCCAGTTTGCCATCGTCCAAGCGCTTGCGCGCCCATTGCACATCATCGGCAGGGATCCAGTGACCATCTTCGTCTTCGTCGACCCCTTCGATGCCGATCCGCGCATCGCTATTGCCGACCTCCAGCACCACGGCGGGATACCACTGGTTCTCCAGATCGATGTCACGCGGCACCCGCAGGTCCGCGAGAGCGGCGCGCCATTTCTCTTCGCTGGTCAACTGATCAGCGGGAATTTCGAACCGCGTGCCGCGCCAGATGCCCTGCCCGCGATCATATTGCTCCAACTGACGGCGCAGCGCATTGGCGGCGATGGGCTGCATTTCATTGTCGATGGTCGCGCGCACGGTCAAACCGCCGGTAAAGAACTCACCCTCGCCGAAGTTCTCGCTGAGCTGACGGCGAATTTCATCGGTGAAGTAATCACGCGGCGGCAGCTCGGCCTTGAAGCTTTCGAAATCACCGTTCTGGACCGAGCGCAGCGGCAGCGCCACTTCCGTCTCATAAGCCGCTTCCGAAATATAGCCGTTCTCTTTCATCTCGCGCAGCACGAAGTTCCGACGGGCCAACAAGCGGTCCTTGCGGCGCACCGGGTGGTAATCCGACGGCGCCTTGGGCAGCGACGCGAGGAAGGCGGCCTCATGCGGGGCCAACTCGCTCAACGTTTTGTTGAAATAGGTCTGGCTGGCCGCGGCCACGCCATAGGAGTTCTGCCCGAGGAAAATCTCGTTCAGGTAAAGCTCTAGGATCTTCTCTTTGCTCAGCGTCTCTTCGATGCGGGTGGCGAGGATGATCTCTTTGATCTTGCGCTCGGCCCGGCGGTCACCTGACAGCAGGAAGTTCTTCATCACCTGCTGGGTGATGGTTGAGGCACCGCGCACATCGCGGCCACGCGATTTGACCGCATCCACCGCCGCTGCACCGATGCCGCGCAGGTCATAGCCTTCGTGGGTGTAAAAGTTCTTGTCTTCCGCCGAGATGAACGCCTGTTTCACCAGATCCGGGATGGTGTTGGCGGGCGCAAAAAGGCGGCGCTCTTTGGCGAATTCATCGATCAAACGGCCTTGGCCCGAGTAAATCCGGCTGATCGTCGGCGGCGTATATTGCGCCAGCGACTCATGGCTGGGCAAATCCCGACCATACATCCAGAACACCGCCCCGATGGTCAAAGCCACCATGCCGACGCTCAGGGTCAGGGTGGTAAAAATCCCCCCGAAAAAGGACAGAACAAATCGAAACACGCGCGCGGACCACCATTGGCTAGGGACAGTTCCGAGCCTATACAGGATGCACTGGCTCGGGTCAAAACACATGGCCGCCAGCGAGGGCGAATGTTCGCCCATCGCCAAAGCGGCCATATCATTCTATTTTACTTTCTGATCAAGGGCTTGAGCGCCGCATCCTGATCACGCCAGGCAACGATCGCATCCGCCATGGCGCTCACCATCGACGCGCGCCACA
Source organism: Sulfitobacter sp. HI0027 (assembly GCF_001634775.1). NCBI lineage: Bacteria > Pseudomonadati > Pseudomonadota > Alphaproteobacteria > Rhodobacterales > Roseobacteraceae > Sulfitobacter > Sulfitobacter sp. HI0027. The sequence continues at coordinate 59,594 of NZ_LWER01000133.1, read as the reverse complement.
CCGGATCGCGCAGATTGGTCAGATCCCGTTTCGAACTGAGGAACCCCACTTCGACCAGAACCGATGGAATATCCGCGGATTTTAAGACCGAAAACCCGGCCCGCCGCAGCGGTCGGCTGTTCATCGGCCCGCCCGCCGCACGCATGCCTTGGACCAAAGTCGCGGCCAAAGCATCCGAACGCGGCTCGGTCTCTTGGCGGGCAAGATCAAGCAAGATACCCGCCACCTGATCATCCGAGCCGGTCAAATCCGCACCCGCGATGATGTCGGACCGGTCATGCCGCGCGGCAAGATGTTCGGTCGCCACGTCGCTGGCATCATCCGAAAGCGTATAGACCGTGGCCCCGCTTGCCCCGCCCTGCGACAAGCTGTCGGCGTGGAGTGAAATGAAAAGGTCCGCCTCGGCCTGATGGGCGATGGCCACCCGGTGCTCCAGCGCTACAAAGATATCATCGTCACGGGTCAGCAGCACATCCACGCCCTTGCGCCGCAGCGCATCGCGCAGATCGCGGGCGAAGTTCAGCATCAGGTCTTTTTCATCCAGCCCCTCGCGCTGCGCGCCGGGGTCGATGCCGCCGTGGCCGGGGTCCAACACGATGGTAAAGCTGTCCTTATCCACCGCCGCGGGCTTTGGCGGGGCGGTGAGCGCGGTGGTCCAATCAGGATCCACGGGCACGCCCGCGGCCTTGGCAAAGACCTCCGCCGTGACGGTTTCCAACGTAATTTCAAGCCGCGCCTTACCGCTGCTTGCATCCACCGGCATGCCGATTTCTGCAGGGATCATCGGTTTGGCCAGATCCGCCACCAACCGCGACCACCCCGGCTGAAACGCGCCAAAGCGCAGGGCAGAGATACGGCCCGGTTTCTTCAGTAGGTCGCCGCGCGCCACCTCTGACCAATCGGCCTCACGGAAATCGACGATCAGACGGGCAGGATCATCCAACAGAAAAACCCGGAAAGGCACCCCTTGGCTCAGCGCCACGGTTAAGTCAGTTTTCCCAAACCAACCGTCTTTCACCGCGCTCTCCACCGGATCGACCCGCGCCAGCGCGGTCAACTCCTGCGCGGCTCCGGCCACCGGCACCGCACATGCCAGCACCACTGCCAGTCCCTTAAGAATTGCCCGCATGATTGATCACCCTGCCCGTTTTCGCCCTTCTACCACCTGCCGCGCGTGCAAACCAGCGCTCAGCGTGTGGCCATAAAGGCTTTGAGCCGGGCGATGCCCTCTTCCATATCCGCGGTGCTGCGCGCATAGGAAAAGCGCAGAGTCTTATGTCCCCGCGCCGGGTCGAAATCGAGACCGGGGGTCACGGCGACACCCGCCTTTTCCAGAATCTCAGCGGCGAAAGCGCGGCTGTCCTCGGTAAAGCGGGAGACATCTGCATAGACATAAAACGCCCCATCGGGCGGCGCGATGTCGGTGAACCCAGCCTCTTTCAACCCGGTGATCATCAGGTCGCGGTTGCGGCGATAGACCGCCAGATTGGCCTGCAATTCATCATCGCAGTCCATCGCCGCCAGCGCCGCGATCTGGCTGGCATGGGGGGCGCAGATGAACATGTTCTGCGCGATCCGCTCAACCACGCGCACCTGATCTTCGGGGACCACCATCCAACCTACGCGCCAGCCGGTCATCGAGAAATACTTGGAGAAAGAATTGATCACATAGCAGTCGTCGGTGACCTCCAGCGCGGTCACGGCCTTCTTGTCATATTCAATGCCATGGTAAATCTCATCCGAGATGAAGGACATGTCATTGGCCACACAGGCATCCGTCAGCGCCGACAACGCGGGCCGATCCAGCATCGTGCCCGAGGGGTTGGCAGGTGAGGCCACCAGCAAGCCGCGCAGGTCTTGCCCCGCGAAATCCGCCGCCACGGGCTGGTAGCGGTTCTCCGGCGCGGCGGGCAGATCGACCGGCTGCATCCCCAAGGCGCGCAGGATCTGGCGGTAGCTGGGATAGCCCGGCGCGCCGATGCCCACTCTGTCACCGGAATCAAACAGCGCGGTAAAGGCCAGCAGAAACCCGCCTGAGGATCCGGGCGTGATCACCACCCGCGCCGGGTCCAGATCCACGTTGTACCATTCCCCATACATCTGTGCGATCCGTGCGCGCAACGCGGGCAAGCCAAGCGCCACGGTATAGCCAAGCGCGCCTTCCCCCATGGCTTTTGTCAACGCCTCGGCCGCCCCTTTGGGTGCGCCTGTGCCGGGCTGGCCGACCTCCATATGAATGATGTGACGGCCGGCTTCTTCGGCGGCGCTGGCGGCCTGCATCACGTCCATCACGATAAAGGGATCAACGGCGGACCTGGTTGAATTGCGCATGGGCTTGCTCCTACTCTCGGCATATGCTTTCACCGCGCCTGATGCCGGGCGTCAACCCTTGGCCCCCTATTTCGCAGACCTACCGAAAGGACCGCCCATGTTCGCCCGCCTCATCGCCCCTGCCTTTGCCAGCGCACTGGCTCTTGCCGCCCCCGCCGGGGCCATGGACCTGACAGAGCTGACCGACGCCGAGCGCGCACAGTTCCGCGCCGAAGTCCGCGCCTATCTGATGGAAAACCCCGAGGTAATCCTGCAAGCGGTTGAGCAGATGCAAAACCGTCAGGCCGAAGCGCAGATGCAGGCCGATTTTGATCTGGTCACCGCCAACGCAGATGAAATTTTCGACGACGGTTATTCCTGGGTCGGTGGCAACCCGGATGGCGACATCACGCTGGTCGAATTCCTCGACTACCGCTGCGGCTATTGCAAACGCGCCCATGGCGAAGTGGCCAAGCTACTGGAAACTGACGGTAATATCAAATTGATCGTCAAAGAATTCCCAATCCTTGGCGATCAATCCATGCTGGCCTCGCGCTTTGCCGTGGCGACCAAACAGGTCGCGGGCGGCGATGCCTACAAGCAATTGAACGACGCTCTGATGGCCTTCAACGGTGAGGTCTCCCTGCCCGCGCTGCGCCGCTTGGGCGAAAGCTTTGATCTGGATGTCCCGGCGATTGAAGCCAAGATGGACAGCGATGAAGTCATACAGGAAATCACCCAGACCCGCGCGTTGGCGCAAAAGCTGCAGATCACCGGCACCCCCACCTTTGTCATGCAAGATGAAATGCTACGCGGCTACCTGCCCTACGATCAGATGATGGCGCTGGTGGACGAAAAACGCGGCTAAAAATGCGCGCCCCGGCAGCCATAGCAGCTCTTGCGCTGGCCCTGCCTGCCGGGGCGGGTGATCTTCAAACGCTCGACCCCACCGCGCGTGCCGCCTTTGACAGTGAATTGCGCGCGGCGATTTTGGCGAATGGCGATGTCATCGCCAAAGCCTTGGCAGCGCCACAGCCCGCGCAATCCGAAATGCGGCAATATATTCAAGACGACCTAACCCTGCTCGAACGCCTCGCCCCCGAGCTTCTGGCAGGCCACGCCGTGGCGCTCTTCACCGCGCAAGACTGCGATACCTGCAATACCGCCGTCAAAGAATTAACCGAAATTACAAAGCGCTACGGGCTGACATTCATTCAACACGAACTGCACATGCCCCAGGCCGCCCGCTGGGCCGCCGCCCTAGGGCTCGACGCCGCCCCCTTCTACGTACTGCCTGAGATGGTGCTCAACGGCCACATGCCGCCCGTGGTCCTAGAGAAATACCTCACCCCCAACCACATTAACCTTCACCACCAACCTGCTGATTAAGAACAGCTTCCAAACAGCCAAAAAGCACGCGCCCCTCCCGGTTCACGCGCCCCCCATCATCTTCATCCTTTTAAAAATACCGCAGCGCACCCTGTCCGCCGCCACCCGGCCAGCGGCCCAGCCACTACCCTATTCCGCCGCTTTCACCGCTTCAGCCTCAATCTGCGCCGCGCGTTCTTCGACCTGCTCCACGATATGCTCGATCATGCCCTCATTCCCAAGCTTATGGCTCTGTTTCCCCGCGAGATAGACCATGCCAGACCCGGCCCCACCGCCGGTGAAACCCACATCGGTCATCAGCGCCTCACCGGGGCCATTCACCACACAGCCGATGATGCTGAGGCTCATGGGCGTCTTGATATGCTCCAGCCGTTTTTCCAAAGCCTCGACAGTCTTGATCACGTCAAACCCTTGCCGCGCGCAGGAGGGGCAAGAGATGATGTTCACACCGCGATGCCGCAACCCGAGAGATTTGAGGATCTCATAGCCGACTTTCACCTCTTCGACAGGATCGGCAGAGAGCGAAACGCGGATGGTGTCGCCGATGCCGCTCCACAGCAGATTGCCCAGACCGATGGCCGATTTGATCGTTCCTGACATCAAGCCGCCCGCCTCGGTAATGCCAAGGTGGATGGGGGCGTCGGTAGCATCAGCAAGCTGTTGGTACGCGGCAGCAGCCATGAAAACATCGGACGCCTTGCAGGAAATCTTGAACTCGTGGAAATCGTTGTCCTGCAAAATTTTGATATGATCCAACCCGCTTTCCACCATCGCATCGGGGCAAGGTTCGCCGTATTTCTCCAGCAAATGCCGCTCCAGCGAGCCTGCATTCACGCCGATCCGAATGGAGCAATTATGGTCCCGCGCGGCCTTGATGACTTCGCGCACGCGCTTTTCGTCGCCGATGTTGCCGGGGTTGATGCGCAGGCAGGCGGCACCGGCCTCGGCGGCCTCGATCCCGCGTTTGTAATGGAAATGAATGTCCGCCACGATGGGCACAGACACCTCGCGCACGATCTCACGCAGGGCTTTGGAAGACGCCTCATCCGGGACCGAAACCCGTACGATATCCGCGCCCGCATCGGCGGCGGTCTGCACCTGTTGGATGGTGGCGGCCACATCAGTGGTCAGCGTATTCGTCATGGTCTGCACGGTGATCGGCGCATCACCGCCCACTGGCACATTGCCCACCATGATCTGCCGGGACTTGCGACGCGGAATATCGCGCCAAGGGCGAATGGAATGAAGCGACATGAAGACACCTTTCGCGGGATCAGGGGCTATGGCCCCTACCTATTCAGCCGGGGCATCATGTGCAATGGGAAGCGACGGCCCGCGCGCTTAGCTGCCCTGACAGGGCATCGCCGCCAGCGCGGAAGGGTCAAGCGAGCCTTCCAGATCGGCGAACATCCGGCTCAGCGATTGCTCTGCCTTTGGGTCAACTGGCTGATAAAGTTCGGCCAGCGCCTGCGCGTGGAGCGGCACATTCGAAGTGACAGCACCACGCGGCCCGACAGGGCCGAAACATCCGTCTGCCATCGCGAAATAAAGCGCACCGGATTCTCCCGTCCGCAGGGAGGGCGGCTCTTCAGTGACAGGGACATCCCATGTGTCGCCCTTGTTCATCACGCCTTCGAAAATCACCGTGCCATCGGCGGCGCGCACCCGCACCCATGAGGGATAGGCCGCGACCATGCGCACCTTGTCTCCCAAAGGCTCAACCACCTGCGGTTTGGGCAGATCGGTCTCGGCATTGGCAAGCATCAGGGCTTCGTCGATGGCAGCGTCGATCGTGCCATTCTCGGCCACGGCGGTGCTTGGCTCTGCCGTGGCGGGGCGGTCGGGGGTCGGGAAATTGCTGACGGAGCGCGGATCAATGGAGGCAATGGGCGCATCACGCGCCACCAACACCGGCACATCCAAAGCCTGCGGGCGATAAAGCCGGTCGAGCGCATCAGCGCGCGGGCTTTCCACGCTTTGGGGCGCAGCGGAATCGTCTTCCGCGTCTGGTGCGCGGGCCAGTGCCCCGTCCAGCGGATCAAGGTCGGACAGCACAATCGGGGTCTGATCCACCGGCGCCACCTGCACGCGCTGCACCTCTTTCAGGACGGTCCAGCCGCCAAAGCCGATAGCAGAGATCAGCGCGATCAGCACCAGCGAAGAGCCGACAGCACCCGGCTCAATCCGGCTGAGCAGCCCATCACCCGTAGGCACGAAAGGCGTATTGGGGCGGGCGAAAAGATCGTCTTCTTTCGGGGTCTTACGGCGTTCTTCGAAACTGGGCTTTTTAACCACCGAGGCTTCGGCGGACATGCCATGCGCCACGGCGAAACCGGATTCCTTGCAGAATGCGGCAAAAGCCTGATCGGGGTCCATGTTGAGGTAGCGTGCGTAGGAGCGCACGTAGCCCGCGATGAAACCGGGCGTGTCGAATGCGCCGGGATCACAGTTTTCGATTGCGGCGATATAGGAGGCTTTGATGCGCAATTCGCGCTGCACGTCGAGCAGGGATTTACCGAGCGTGGCGCGTTCACCGCGCATGACATCCCCCAACCGCAATTCGAATGCATCGAACCCTTTGGGTTCGACTGTTTCGTCCTCAGCGGTTCTGGAGGCCCATCGCCCGATCATCAATATGCCCTGTCCCTGTTAGCCTGTAGCTTTGATCCAAACACGCCCCAACGATTCGGATGTAGCCTTTTCTTGACAAAAGGCTACCACAAGACAACGCAAAACACGAATAGCGCTGCGTTAGCCCGCAGCTTCGGCACGATTCAGCGCACAATGAGACCAGAGCGTGTCCATCCCGCGAACAAGCGCGTCCATTTCCTTGGGCCCATGCACCGGCGACGGCGTGAAGCGCAGCCGCTCTGTACCGCGTGGCACGGTGGGGAAGTTGATGGGCTGGACATAGATGCCGTGATCTTCGAGCAGCATGTCCGACAGCAGTTTGGTATGGACCGGGTTGCCTACCATGACAGGCACGATATGGCTGCCGTGGTCGATGATCGGCAATCCCAGTCCCTTGAGCCGCAGTTTCAGCGCCTTGGCCTGCTGCTGGTGCTTTTCGCGCAGTTCGGGCGCGCGTTTGAGATAGGCAACCGAAGCCGCCGCCCCCGCCGCCACGGCGGGCGGCAGCGAAGTGGTAAAGATGAAACCCGGCGCATAGGAGCGGATCGCGTCGCACATCTTGGCCGAGGCCGCGATATAGCCGCCCATCACGCCGTAAGCCTTGGCCAGCGTACCGTTGATGATGTCGAGCCGGTGCATCAGGCGGTCACGCTCGGCCACCCCTGCCCCGCGCGGGCCATACATGCCCACGGCGTGCACTTCGTCGATATAGGTCAGCGCGCCGAACTCATCGGCCAGATCGCAAATTTCTTCGATGGGGCCGAAATCACCGTCCATGGAATAGATCGATTCAAATGCAATAAGCTTGGGCGCGGCGGGGTCATCGGCCTCCATCAACTCGCGCAGATGGCCCAGATCGTTATGGCGGAAGATACGCTTGGCCCCGCCATTGCGGCGCACCCCTTCGATCATGGAGGCATGGTTCAGCGCGTCGGAATAGATGATCAGCCCCGGAAACAGCTTGGGCAGCGTGGAAAGCGTGGCATCGTTGGCGATATAGGCCGAGGTGAACAGCAGCGCCGCTTCCTTGCCATGCAGATCGGCCAGTTCGGCCTCAAGCTGTTTGTGGTAAACCGTTGTGCCAGAAATATTGCGCGTGCCGCCAGAGCCTGCCCCGGTCGCGCGCAGGGCCTCTTCCATTGCTTCGATCACAACGGGGTTTTGCCCCATGCCAAGGTAGTCGTTGCCGCACCAAACGGTGATATCTTGCTGCGATCCGTCGGGCTTGGTCCAGACCGCATGGGGGAACTGGCCGTTGCGACGCTCGATGTCGATGAAGGTCCGGTAGCGGCCTTCGTCATGCAGGCGCGCAATCGCCGCGTCGAGCTTCTCGTTATAGTCCATTGCGCGTCTCCATCTTTTGGCGCGAATAGGAAGGGCCCCTTCCATATTCAGCTTTTAGAATGATTACAGATGCAAGGCCGAAGCTTCAATCTCTTATCCAGAACCCGTTGCGGGACGAACTGTCGCAGGTAGGAGCGCGCATTTAGGCACAGTTTCGATTGTCTGCTTGTGTTTTCGGGCGCTTTCCTGTCTTCAACAGGAAACCCAGAAAGGGGCCTTAATTTGCGCGCCGATCCTCACCCCCAGCAGGACCAACGCCTGCGGACACTCTATAATTATGAGATCCTCGACACCCCGCGCGAGGCGGAGTTCGACGAAATCGTCGAGCTGGCAGCCGAGATCTGTGAGGCGCCCATTTCGGTGATCAACCTGATCGACAAGGACCGCCAGTGGTTCAAAGCCGAGGTTGGGCTGAACGCGCGCGAGACGCCGCTTGAGACCTCGCTGTGCTCTCATGCGATTCTGGAAGACCCTTTCGTTGAGATTCCCGACACGCTCAAAGACCCGCGGATGGCGGACAACCCGCTGTGCACCGCGGGTGACGGGCTGCGCTTTTACGCGGGCGCCCTGCTGGTGGCGTCGGACGGGATGCCGCTTGGCACGCTGTGCATCCTTGATAACAAACCGCGACAGCTGACCGCGCTGCAACGCAAGGCCATGTCCGTGCTGTCCCGTCAGGTGATGAAACAGCTAGATCTTCGTATTGCCCTGCGCCAGCAAGAAGTGCTGATGAGCGAGGCCGACCACCGGGTGAAGAACTCGCTCCAGACGCTATCGGCAATGGTCCGGCTGCACAGCCGCCACTTGGACGACGAGACCACGGTCGATGTGCTTGACGGTATCCAACGCCGCGTCAACGCCATGGCAACGCTGCACGGTGAACTGCAATCCGTGCGCGGCCGCGATGAGGTCGATGCACATAAATACCTCGACAAGGTCGTGGGGCTTCTGCGCGAAACCGCGCCGGGCCATGTGAAAATCGACTACAGATCAGACCCCGTCACCCTGCGCTCTACCGCGGCCTCTTCCATGGCGCTGATCATAAGCGAGTTCGCGGCCAATTCGATCAAACACGCCTTCCCCGACGCCACGCCCGGCAACATCGAGATTGACCTGAGCCTGCGCGACGGGCATTTTATTCTGTCTTGCAAAGATGACGGCATCGGCGCGGAAAACGTAGGCAAGCGGCGGGCCGACAGCATCGGGCAAACCTTGATGGCGGCGGCGGCCTCGCAGTTGAATGCGCAGGTGGATCACCGTCTCACGCCCGAGGGCAGCCGCCTCTCGCTCACGTTCTGAACACTGGCCACGCGGCCACTGGACACGCCCTGCCCGCCTGATACCTTCGCGCCAAACTCACAAGCGCAAGGAATTTAAGTCATGTCCCTCGACGATGTTCTCGCCCGGATCGACGACGATCTACCCGCCGCCACTGACCGTCTGCTAGAACTGCTGCGCATCCCGTCGATCTCAACCGATCCGGCCTATAAGGCCGACTGCGACCGTGCCGCCGATTGGCTGGTGGCGGACCTTAAATCCATGGGGGTAGAGGCCGAAAAACGCGCCACGCCGGGGCATCCGATGGTTGTGGGGCATGTGGGCGAAGGCAAGCCGCATCTGCTGTTCTACGGCCACTATGATGTGCAGCCGGTCGACCCGCTGAACCTTTGGGACCGCGACCCCTTCGATCCGGCGGTAGAGGACACCGACAAGGGTCGCGTGATCCGGGGCCGTGGGGCCGCTGACGACAAGGGCCAGCTGATGACCATCATGGAGGCCTTGCGCGCATGGAAAGAAGTGAAAGGCGACTGGCCGTGTCGCATCACCTTCTTCCTCGAAGGCGAAGAGGAATCCGGCTCGCCGTCGCTTGTCCCCTTCATGGAGGAAAACGCCGAGGAGTTGAAAGCCGATGTGGCGATGATCTGCGACACCGGGTTGTTTGAGAGCAAGACCCCCGCCATCGTCACCATGCTGCGTGGGCTTCTGGGCGAAGAGCTGACCGTCACTGCCCCCTCCAAAGACCTGCATTCGGGCATGTACGGCGGGATTTCGATGAACCCGATCCGTGCGCTCAGCAAAGTGATCGCGTCGCTGCATGACGACGAAGGACGCATCACCATCCCCGGCTTCTATGACGGCGTGCCGGACCTGCCCGAGGATCTGGAAGCGCAGTGGCAGGGGCTGGCCTTTGACCATGCCGCCTTCCTCGGCGACGTAGGTCTCAGCAAACCCGCAGGCGAGCAGGACCGCACCCCGCTTGAGATGATCTGGTCGCGCCCGACTTGTGAGGTCAACGGCATCTGGGGCGGCTATACCGGTGACGGTTTCAAAACGGTACTGCCGTCTGAGGCGCATGCCAAGATCAGCTTCCGACTTGTTGGCACCCAAGACCCGCTCGCCATTCGCGAGAACTTCCGCAAGATGGTGGCCGAGATGCTGCCAGAGGATTGCACGGTGGCATTCTCAGGCCATGGCGCGAGCCAGGCCTCAGGTGTGGATATTGGCCATCCGATGTTCGAACCCGCCCGCCAAGCGCTCAGCGACGAGTGGCAGGTGCCTGCGGCCTATATCGGCTGTGGCGGCTCAATCCCGATTGCGGGGCATTTTCAAAAGATCCTAGGGACAGAGCCGATGCTGGTCGGGTTTGGCAAAGACGACGATCAAATCCACTCACCGAATGAAAAGTACGACATGGAAAGCTTTCACAAAGGCATCCGGTCTTGGGCCCGCATCCTTGATGCGCTGACCTAAGCCATCTGGCGATCGGGTCTGCCCGGTCGCCAATTGCACCCCACTTGCGATCGGGCCTGCCCGGTCGCCAATATGCCGCCTTGGGCGATGCGAACCTACGGCGCGCGCCATCCGTGCGACCGCTTTGGCCGCAGTGTATGTCTACTATAACGAAGGGGATAAAGTGGCGCGGTTGACGGGGCTCGAACCCGCGACCCCCGGCGTGACAGGCCGGTACTCTAACCAACTGAGCTACAACCGCGCGATGTGGGCGGAATAGGCCAAGGGGCGCGGGCCGTCAAGCGCATTCGCCCGAGAAAATGCGCTTTGGGAAAAGAAGTTTCGCGCAGTAATTTGTGGGGGCTGGAAACGAAAAAAGGGACCTCAAAGAGGTCCCCTTTTCAGGCAGCGGTGGCGCGGTTGACGGGGCTCGAACCCGCGACCCCCGGCGTGACAGGCCGGTACTCTAACCAACTGAGCTACAACCGCCCGCTGCACTCTCCAGGTCGCCCCGGAGCGTTTGGGTGTTCTATGGTGAGGGCGCTCTGCCGTCAAGCGCGGTTTGTGCGAAAATATGAAAATTTCGCAAGTTGTTCTTGGGGCGTTTGGGGGGCCGGTTTCGCGGCTTCAGAACCCGCGATGCTCGCCGAGGGTTCGGGGCGCTTTGATCGGATTGGTCGCTGGTGTTCAGAGGGTCGGGCAGCGGAATGGCATAGCTTTCTTAGCCAGCCATCTGAGGCTCACAAGGGCTGGGCATGCGGGCCGGACCAAGACGCTGCGCAAGCTGCACAGGCAATTCTTCTTGGTGGCCGATAGGACATCGCTTAACGGGAGGGGAGTGTTGGGCCGTAAAAGCCTCGAACTCCCGACCCAGACTGACCGCGGAGCGGACGGGCGTCGGTCGGGCCTACCACTGCGGCAGTCGATCACAACAAACAAATACGTGGGGGAGGTGGTGGGTCGTGAGAGGCTCGAACTCCCGACATCTTCGGTGTAAACGAAGCGCTCTACCAACTGAGCTAACGACCCGACTTGGACCTCATAGCGCAAGGTGGGGGCGGGCTTCAAGCCTATAATGTCAGCCTTTTTTGCATACCGTTCTCAAGTCGAAACACTACCCCCTGCCCGCCTTGCATGCCCCGCAGCGCGCTTGGCGCGTGGTCCAATAAAATAAGGCGTAGCATGCGCGATGTGATGCCATGTGTCACCAGCACATGAGGCCCGGTCAGACTGCCGAGAAAGCTGCTGCAGCGCTCATAAAGCGCCGCGAATCCTTCGCCTTCGGGAGCATGTTCGTAAAGATCATAGGAATCACGCGCGTCTGGGGTTTGGCGCAGCAGTGTATCGCGCGATTTGCCGGCCCATGCGCCGATGCCGATCTCACCCAGTCGCGGGTCCGTCGCGACCGTCATTCCCAGCCCCGCCAGCGCAAGTTCCGCCGTTGCCACCGCCCGCCCCTGCGGACTGCTGAGCGCAGAAAATCCCGCCAGATCGCAGCGCTTGAGAATCGCATTCTGTGCGGCGGCCTGCGCACGGCCCGTGTCGGTCAGCGGAGAATCAAAATGCCCTTGCAGCCGGTTGGCGAGGTTCCATTCCGTCTCGCCATGGCGCAGGATATAGAGCGTCGGGTAGCGGCTCATGCAGGGGATTCCAGAACGCTTTCCGTCCCGTTCTCCAGCAGATAGACGCAGCCCTGCCTGTTGCTCAGCCCTCCCGCTGCGGCCAGATCAAGGCCGCGCACCTCCGCCCGGAGCACCTGCCCCCAGAGCCCATGGGCAACCAGCACCGTAGGCGCGGTCAGGCTATCGAGCAGCGCGCGAATCCGCCCGCGAAACGCCGGCAGCCCCTCCCCGCCCGGCGCGGCGGCGTAGATGTCCAGCGGCGCTGGACGACGCGCGGCGAGATCGGGGTTGGCGGCAAGAATCTCATCGCGGGTGAGCCCCTGCCACCCGCCTGCATGGATCTCCATCAGACGCGCATCTGTTTGAAAAGACGCCCCATCCAGTGCAATCCGCGCAGTCTGCTGCGCACGGCCAAGCGGAGAGACGAGGATATCGGGCTTTTGCGCAAGCACCTCCGGCATCACCTGCGCCTGCTGCGCGGCCTCGGCGATGCCCTGATCGGTCAGCGGTGAATCGAGATGCCCCTGCAATCGAAACGCGCGATTCCACTCGGTCTGCCCGTGTCGCAGGAACCAGATTTTGGGATGTGCCGACATGCTCTCTCCGCCGTGTTGTCCGTGGTATGGCCGTTGAGTGGATAAGGACCACCGCAGGACGGGGAAGGCAAGCCTGCCCGGTGGCTGGGATCATGCGCAGATGAGCCAGAGTGCCGTCTCGCGGGCAACCGATTGGATTCATTGAAAACGTAGGAAAATGGTGGGTGATAAGAGATTTGAACTCCTGACATCTTCGATGTGAACGAAGCGCTCTACCACTGAGCTAATCACCCTTGCGGGGCGAAGTAGCCAATTGCGGCGGAGCTTGCAAGAGGGTTTGGCGCAAAAATCGGCAGCGGTTTCGGGGAGGCCTGCACCCTTCCCCAATGAAAAACGCGCGCCTCGAAAGGCGCGCGTTGAGGTCTTAGTCCTCGGTCGCAGTATTAATGCGTGGTGGTCGCGTCCACGCCAGCGGAGCGGGCTTTCATCGCGGCAGCTTCGGCGGCTTCTTGAGCGGCCTCGTCCCAGTCAATTGCCTTCGGCTTGCTGACCAGCGCATGTTCCAACACTTCGGAGACATGGTTCACCGGAATGATGGTCAGCCCTTCTTTGACGTTGCCCGGAATATCCGGCAGGTCTTTCTCATTCTCCTGCGGGATCAGCACGGTGGTGATACCGCCGCGCAGGGCCGCGAGGAGCTTTTCCTTCAGGCCGCCGATTGGCATCGCGTTACCACGCAGAGAGACCTCGCCTGTCATGGCGATGTCGCGCCGCACGGGGATCTGCGTCAGCACCGACACGATCGAAGTCACCATCGCCAGCCCGGCCGAGGGGCCGTCTTTGGGCGTGGCACCGTCGGGGACGTGCACGTGAATATCCAGCGTGTCGAACTTCGGCGGCTTGATCCCGATCTGCGGAGAGATCGAACGGACGTAAGAGCTTGCCGCGTCGATGCTTTCCTTCATCACATCGCCAAGCTTGCCGGTGGTCTTCATCCGGCCCTTGCCCGGCAAACGCAGAGCTTCGATCTGCAACAACTCACCGCCCACGGAAGTATAGGCCAGCCCGGTGACGACACCGATCTGGTCTTTCTCTTCGGCCAAACCGAAGCGATGCTTGCGCACGCCAAGGAAGTCTTCGAGGTTGTCGCCGGTCACGGTGACGCTCTCAGCTTCCTTTTTCACGATCTTGGTCAACGACTTACGTGCCACCTTGGCGATCTCGCGCTCAAGGTTCCGCACGCCAGCCTCGCGGGTGTAGTAGCGGATCATGCCAGTCAGAGCGGAGTCCTCGATCTCGAACTCCTTCTTCTTCAGACCGTGGTTCTTAACCTGTTTGGCCACCAGATGCTGCTTGGCGATCTCGCGCTTCTCGTCCTCGGTGTAGCCGGAAAGCGGGATGATCTCCATCCGGTCCAGAAGCGGCCCGGGCATGTTGTAGCTGTTCGATGTGGTCAGGAACATCACGTTCGAGAGGTCATATTCCACCTCCAAGTAGTGGTCGACGAAGGTGCCGTTCTGTTCCGGATCAAGCACTTCGAGCATGGCCGACGCCGGATCGCCACGGAAGTCCTGCCCCATCTTGTCGATTTCATCGAGCAGGATGAGCGGGTTCGTGGTTTTCGCTTTTTTCAGCGCCTGAATGATCTTGCCGGGCATGGAGCCGATGTAGGTCCGACGGTGGCCGCGGATCTCGGACTCGTCACGCACACCACCCAGCGAGATGCGAATGAATTCGCGCCCCGTGGCCTTGGCGACCGACTTACCCAAAGATGTCTTGCCGACGCCCGGAGGGCCGACGAGGCACATGATCGGGCCCTTCATTTTGGACGAACGCTGCTGCACGGCAAGGTATTCGACGATGCGTTCCTTGACCTTGTCGAGGCCATAGTGATCGTCATCCAGCACCTTTTGCGCACGGCTGAGGTCTTTCTTGACGCGCGATTTCACGCCCCATGGGATCGACAGCATCCAATCAAGGTAGTTGCGCACAACGGTGGCTTCGGCAGACATCGGGCTCATGTTCTTGAGCTTTTTGATCTCGGCGTCGGCCTTTTCGCGGGCTTCCTTGCTCAGCTTGGTCTCAGCCACGCGGGCTTCCAGCTCAGCGACTTCATTCTTTCCGTCTTCGCCATCGCCGAGTTCCTGCTGAATGGCCTTCATCTGCTCATTCAGATAGTACTCGCGCTGCGTGCGCTCCATCTGGGATTTGACGCGGGTCTTGATCTTTTTCTCGACCTGCAGCACGGACATTTCGCCCTGCATCAGCCCGTAAACTTTCTCAAGCCGCTCAGAAATGCTCAGCGTCTCCAGCAGGTCCTGCTTTTGCTCGACTTCGATGCCGAGGTGCCCGGCCACGAGGTCGGCCAGACGCGCAGGTTCGGCGCTTTCACCAACGGCGGCGAGCGCTTCTTCGGGGACGTTCTTCTTGACCTTGGCGTAGCGCTCGAATTCATCGGCCACGGTGCGCAGCAGCGCCTGTGTGGTGGCCGGATCGCCCGGCATCTCTGTCAGATACTCGGCGCGGGCCTCAAAGAAGTTGTCGTTTTCAAGGTATTCGGTGATGCGCACTCGCGCCTGACCTTCGACCAGCACTTTGACGGTGCCATCGGGCAGTTTCAGCAATTGCAGCACATTGGCCAACACACCGGCCTTGTAGATGCCAGCGGTGTCGGGATCATCCTCGGCGGGGTCGATCTGGCTCGACAGCAGGATTTGTTTGTCGTCTGCCATCACCTCTTCAAGGGCGCGGACGGATTTTTCGCGGCCAACGAAAAGCGGCACGATCATGTGGGGAAACACGACGATGTCGCGCAGCGGAAGCACCGGGTAGGATGCGTTCAGTGGCTCTAACATGCTCAATTCCTTATCTTAGCAAGACATCCGGGCCCCTGTCATAGGCGGCCTCTGACATCCCCTTTTCTGGACAGGACATGTGTGCATCCCATCCGCCTGTTTCAATCCCTTGCGGGGTATTAGGCCGCCATCATCGCGCTTCGGCGGGGTGGAGGCAAGCGCGCGTTGGGGTGATTTCGCCCCAATTCCACGCGCGGCGTCACGGGGCACCGCATGGGCGCCCCGTAATTGATCCCGTAAATGATCAGGCGTCGGCCTGTTCCAGTGTCGGGTAATCGGTAAAGCCTTCGCGCCCGCCCCCGTAATAGGTATCGGTATCGCCCTCGTTCAGCGGCCCGTTCATCTGCCAACGACGCGGCAGATCGGGATTGGCGATGAAGGGGCGGCCCACGGCGATCAGATCGGCCTTGTCATTGTCCACGGCCTCAATCGCCATCTCACGGTCATAGCCGTTGTTGGCCATATAGGGCCCCTCAAAGAGCGCGCGCAGGGCGGCGATGCTTTCGCCTTCGTCCAGCTCACGCGAGCCGCCCGTCGCGCCTTCGACGAGGTGCAGATAAGAGAGGTTGTAACGGTTCAGCCCTTTGACGACATATTCAAACGTCTCCTGCGGGTCGGTGTCTTCGATCCCATTGGCGGGCGAGAAGGGCGAGAGCCGCAGGCCGACACGTTCACCGCCCCAGACCTTTGTCATAGCATCCAGCACTTCGAACAGCAACCGCGCGCGGTTTTCCACACTGCCGCCATAGGCGTCATCGCGTTTGTTGCTGCCGGTTTTCAGGAATTGATCCAGCAGATAGCCATTAGCCCCATGCACTTCGACCCCGTCGAAACCGGCCTTTTTGGCCATTTCGGCGGCATGGGCGTAGTCCGCGACCAGACGCGGCATCTCATCCAAATCCAGCGCGCGCGGCTCTGAAGTATCCTCAAACCCGTTGGCGGTAAAGGTTTTTACCCCCGCCGCGATGGCCGAGGGTGCGACAGGCTTGCCGCCCTCAGGCTGTAGGGAGGTATGGCTGATCCGGCCCACGTGCCACAGTTGGATCACGATGCGCCCACCTTCGGAATGCACCGCATCGGTCACTTTGCGCCATGCGGCGACTTGGCCTTCGGTATGGATGCCGGGGGTTTGGAAGTACCCTTTGCCCTCGGGGCTGATCTGTGTGGCTTCGGTGATGATGATGCCCGCTCCCGCGCGCTGGCGGTAATACTCGACATGCATGTCCGAGACTTCGCCAGTCTCGTCATCTGCACGGTTGCGGGTCAGCGGGGCCATCACCAGACGGTTGTCGGCCACAATCTCACCGGCGGTGAAGGGGGTAAATAGCTTCTCGGTCATATTCGGGCCTTTCCTTGCAATAGACTGTGCAAGGGCACCTAAGACCCTGCCGCAATGCAGCAAGGACCGTCAGCACAATTTCGCGTGAGAATACGCCGCCGCCCTGCCCTTAAAGCGGGTCGATATCGCCCTGCTCGCGCCCTGCGTGGAAGTCGGCCTGCCACTGGGTAAAGCGGCCCGCCGCGATGGCCTCGCGCATGCCCGCCATGATGTCTTGGTAGTATTGCAGGTTGTGCCATGTCAGCAGCATCGACGAGATGATCTCTTGGCTGCGGAAAACATGGTGCAGATAGGCGCGAGAGTAGTTCTGACAGGCCGGACAGCTGCAATTTTCATCGAGAGGGCGCGGGTCATCCATGTGCCGCGCGTTCTTGATGTTGAGCACGCCCATCCGGGTGAACACCTGCCCCGTCCGGCCCGACCGGCTGGGCAACACGCAGTCCATCATATCAATGCCCCGCGCCACGGCGCCCACGATATCGTCAGGCTTGCCCACGCCCATCAGGTAACGCGGTTTGTCTTCGGGCAGCATGTCGGTGGCGAAATCAAGAGTAGAGAACATCGCCTGCTGCCCCTCGCCCACGGCCAGACCGCCGACGGCATAGCCGTCAAAACCAATCTCGCGCAGCGCCTCGGCGCTCTCTTGGCGAAAGTCTTGCTCAAGCCCGCCCTGCTGGATGCCGAAAAGCATGTGACCGGGCCGGTCGCCAAATGCCTCCCGGCTGCGCTTGGCCCAACGCATCGACAGGCGCATGCTTTCGGCAATGCGGTCGCGGTCGGCGGGCAGCGCGGGGCATTCGTCGAAACACATGACGATGTCGGAGCCAAGCAGTTCCTGAATCTCCATCGAACGTTCCGGCGTGATTTCATGTTTTGAGCCGTCGATATGGCTTTTGAAGGTCACGCCACGCTCGGTCAGCTTGCGCAGCCCGGCAAGGCTCATCACCTGAAAGCCGCCACTGTCCGTCAGGATCGGCCTGTCCCAGTTCATGAATTTATGCAGCCCGCCCAAGGCGGCCACACGTTCCGCCGTGGGGCGCAGCATCAGATGGTAGGTGTTGCCCAGCAGGATATCAGCGCCCGTCGATGCCACGCTTTCGGGCATCATTGCCTTGACCGTCGCCGCCGTGCCCACGGGCATGAAGGCGGGCGTGCGGATCTCGCCGCGCGTGGTTTGGATCACGCCGCTGCGTGCCTTGCCGTCCTGCGCGTGTTTGGTGAATCCGGTGCTGGTCATACTCTGGCCCTCTCTGGCTGCGACTGGCGCGATAAACCAGTGGCGAGAAACATGCAATAAAGGTAAAATAGCGAGGATTGCGTAAAAATGATATCATTCAAAGGATTACGGCCTTGCCCCTCGAAGACATGCTGATCGGCCTTTTGGAAAATAACCTCGCTTGGCTTTTGCTGGCCCTGCTGGTCGTGATCCTGATCCTAAAATCGGTTAAGATCGTCCCGCAGTCTGAACAGCATGTGATTGAACGCTTTGGCCGTCTGCGCGCAGTCTTGGGGCCGGGGATCAATATGATCGTGCCTTTCATCGACAGCGTGGCGCATAAAATCTCGATCCTAGAGCGGCAGTTGCCCACCGCCAGCCAAGACGCGATCACCCGCGACAACGTGCTGGTGCAGGTCGATACCTCGGTGTTTTACCGTATCACCGAGCCGGAAAAGACCGTTTACCGCATCCGCAACGTGGACAGTGCAATCTCAACCACCGTGGCGGGGATCGTCCGGGCCGAGATCGGCAAGATGGACCTCGACGAGGTGCAGGCCAACCGAAGCCAGTTGATCACCACGATTAAGGCCAGCGTCGAAGATGCCGTGGACAGTTGGGGCATCGAAGTGACCCGAGCCGAAATTCTGGACGTGAACCTAGATGCCGCCACCCGCGCCGCCATGATGCAACAGCTCAACGCCGAACGCGCCCGCCGCGCACAGGTGACAGAGGCCGAGGGCAAAAAACGCGCCGTGGAACTGGCCGCCGAGGCCGAGCTTTACGCATCTGAGCAGACCGCCAAGGCCCGGCGCATTCTGGCCGATGCCGAAGCCTATGCCACCCAAGTCGTCGCCACGGCGATCAACGAAAACGGGCTCGACGCCGCGCATTACCAAATCGCGCTGAAACAGGTCGATGCGCTGAATGCCATGGGCAAGGGCGCGGGCAGTCAGACCATCCTTGTCCCCGCGCAGGCGTTAGAGGCCTTTGGCGATGCTTTCAAACTGCTCAGAGGGAAAGGCTGATGGCGGCCTGGCTGGCACTCTGGTGGGTCTGGGTCTGCGCGGCCTTGACCCTTGGCGTGATTGAGCTCTTGCTGCCCGGTTCGATCTTCCTTGGCTTCGCGCTCGGCGCGCTTGGCATGGCGGTGGTGGTTGCGTTTTGGGCACCGGCCAATGTGGCCTTGATGCTGGCGATCTTTGCGGTTCTGTCGCTCATCGCTTGGCTGGTCCTGCGGGCGGTTTTCAAACGGCAGTCCAGCGGCGCGCGGATCGTCACCCGTGACATCAACGAAAACTAAACGCCCGCAAATGGCATGAACAAGCGTGGCGCAGCCTTGAATTGCCCGAACACCCGCTACATTGCGCTATCCATGCAGCGGCTTGCCCTACTCTCACGCGCTTTCGCGTCTGTAATTCCTCGTTTTCTGGGGGCCTTTGTGCTGGCGCTGGCAATGCTCGCTGCCGCCGCCTCCGGACAGGCGCAAGAGGCATGGTTTGAAACGACCGAGCTGAACCCCGGCCTGCCGCCCCCGCCCGAGACACTGGACCGGGGCACGCCGATGGCCGCGCTGGAAAGCTTTATTTACCTGACGGACAATGGCCACTACTCCGACGCGGCGCATATCCTTGACTTGTCGGACCTGCCCCAAGCCGATCAGGCCGTCATCGGGACTGAACGCGCCTTTCAGCTTTCGGTCTTGATGGAGCGCAAGGTCGTCGTGCCATGGCGCAAACTGGCGGACCGGCCCGACGGTTGGCTCTCTGGCTCGGCCGAGGATAACGACACCGGGCGCGTGCGCCGCTCGCTGCTGATCGACCGGTTAGAGCTGGGCGGCCATGATGTGCCTTTGCGGCTCAACCGGATCAAACCCGGAGAGGACGCCGAGCCCGTCTGGGTCTTCTCGCGCCAGAGCATTGACAACATTCCCCATCTTCACGCGCAATACGGGCCGACGGAGCTTGAGACGATGTTGCCCGACTGGCTGCGCATCCGCGCCTTTTGGGGCATGTATCTTTGGGAAGTGCTGTTTTTGCCCCTACTCTTGGTGGGGGCGCTGATGGCTGGCTGGTTCGCCTTCGGCATCATGCGCCGTCTGGGCGAAGTGGCCAAACGGCGCTGGATGCGCTTTATGCTGCGGTCCTTCCGCTGGCCTGCTGCCATCGTGCTTTGCGCCGCGATCATCGGCACGGCCACCAGCCGCGTGCTGGTGGTATCCGGCTTCATCGACGCGGTGCTCAGTCCGATCTTGCTGATCGCCTATGTGACCGCCGGGACCCTTGCCATCGTCTTTACCTTTGACGAGATTTTCGACCGGATCAGCCCCAACAACGCCTATGAGCTTGCCGACCCGATGAACGCGCACATGCGGTCCATCGCCACCACGATCGCCGCTGCCCGCAAAGGGGTGATCGTGATCGCCGTGCTGGTGGCCTCCGGCGTGATCTTGGTCTCAAGCAATGCGGACAACACCCTTGGCCTGTCGCTGTTGGCCTCAGCCGGTGCGGTGACCATCGTACTGGGTTTCGCCGCGCGTGAGGTTTTGGGCAATATCCTTGCCTCCATCCAGATCGCGCTGAACCGTTCCGCCCGGATTGGCGACCAGTTGATCTTTGAGGGGCATTTTTGCACGGTAGAGCGGATCCACTTCACCTACGTGCAACTTTTGAACTGGAACGGTACCCGTCTGATCGTTCCGGTCAGCTATTTCGTCTCTGATGCGTTTGAGAATTGGTCGATCGAGGACCACGCCATGGTACGCCCCATCATCCTGACCCTGTCGCAGAATGCCGATGTGGCGGCGCTGCGCCGGGTGTTCTTTAATCTTTTGGCCCAAGAAGACCCCAATGACGTCAAACCGATGGACAAGGCCAAGGTCCATGTGCTTGAGCAAGACGCATTCGGCATCAAAGTTCGCTTTGAACTGCCCACCGACAATGCGGCGACCTTTTGGGACATCGAATGCCGGGTGCGCGAAGAACTCCTCGCCGCCGCGGCGCGGATGGAGAAAGAAGACGACGTCCGCATGTTGCCCCCCGCCCCCGCGGATATGGGCAAACCGTAACACAGCATCGCTTGAAGCGATCCCTGCCGCAGGTTAGGCAGGCAGACCAATCACCCAAGGAGCAGGCAATGGATAAACTGACATTCGGCTGGGAAGAATGGGTGGCCCTGCCCGATCTTGGCCTTCCCGCGATCAAGGCCAAGGTTGACACCGGCGCGCGCACCTCAGCGCTGCATGCCCACGATATTGAGGTTTTCGGCCCCGCCTCCAAGCCCAAGGTCCGTTTTAACGTGCATCCGATCTCGGGGCGCGATGATATTTCCATCACCTGCTCTGCGCCGCTCATTGACCGGCGCGAGGTCACCTCCTCCAACGGCGAATCCGAGCATCGTTTCGTGATCGCGACCACGATTGAAGTGAACGGCCAAAGCTGGCCCATCGACGTGACCCTGACCAACCGCGCGAGCATGACCAGCCGCATGTTGCTGGGCCGTCAGGCGCTGACCGAGCACATCAACATCTCGGCGACAGAGCGGCGTTTGCAGCCGGACCTGAACTATGACGTTTACCACACCGCCAGCCTGCGCCACACCGCACCACAGCGTGCCCTGCGCATCGCGGTGCTCAGCCGCGAAGACAATTACTCGACCCGCCGTCTGGTCGAGGTCGGAGAGGCCCGCGGCCATGTGGTTGAGGTGATCGATACCACGCGCTGCTATATGGCGATCAACCAACTGGCCCCCGAAGTGCATTACGACGGCAAGCGCCTGCCCCGCTATGACGCCGTGATCCCGCGCATCGGCGCGTCGATCACCCCCTATGGCACCGCCGTGATCCGCCAGTTCGAGACGATTGGCACCTATTGCGTCAACGGCTCTGCCGGGATCACCGCCAGCCGCGACAAACTGCACGCGCATCAGGTTTTGGCGGCGAAAAAGATCGGCATGCCGACCACGGCTTTTGCCGCCTCGCCCAAGGATACCTCAAACCTGATGGCATTGGTGGGCACTGCGCCGCTGATCGTGAAACTACTGGAATCGACCCAAGGCAAGGGCGTCGTGCTGGCCGAAACCAAGAAAGCTGCCGAGAGCGTCATCGACGCCTTCCGCGGCCTGCGCGCCAACTTTCTCGTGCAGGATTTCGTCAAGGAAGCCGCCGGCGAAGATATCCGTTGCCTCGTGGTGGCGGGCAAGGTTGTCGCCTCCATGAAACGCACCGGGGCGGAGGGCGACTTCCGCTCGAACCTGCACCGGGGCGGTTCGGCCAAGGTCGTCCGCATCTCGAAAGAGGAACGCGACACCGCCGTGCGCGCCGCGCGGGCCTTTGGCCTTGGCATCGCCGGGGTCGACCTGCTGCGTTCGGAAAGCGGCCCAAAGGTGCTTGAGGTCAACTCCTCCCCCGGGTTCGAAGGGATCGAAAACGCCACCAAGAAAGACATCGTCGGTAAGGTCTATGATGAGATCGAAGCCCGTGTGAAGCCGCAACCTGCGCGGCGTCGCAAAGGGGGCTGACCGGGGCGGCCCTTCGCCCTCAGGGCGTCGGGCCACTTTACGCCCCGCCCCGCAATCCCTATATAAAACGTCGAGAATGATGCGAGGCAAGAGATGACCGAACAGACCCAACCGCTCGAAGGGACACCGCTGATTGCGCCCTCTTCCACCGACCACCCGCTTTATGAGCAGGTCGTCGAGGCGTGTCGCACGGTCTATGACCCTGAAATCCCTGTGAATATCTATGAACTGGGGTTGATCTACACGATTGACATCAACGCCGAGAACGAAGTGGACATCAAGATGTCGCTGACCGCGCCCGGTTGCCCCGTCGCGGGTGAAATGCCCGGATGGGTCGCCGATGCGGTCGAACCGATTGCGGGGGTCAAGCAGGTCGATGTGGCGCTGGTTTGGGAACCGCCTTGGGGCATGGACATGATGTCTGATGAAGCCCGGCTTGAACTGGGCTTCATGTAAGCCACAGTTTCGCAGAGCGAACAATAAACGCCGTCGATGCAGGTCATCGGCGGCGTTTTTCTTTGGCCGCGTCGTGCCGAATGGGGGCGCGCCGGATTGTTCATTCGACTGACATGATCCGGTCGTGAAACCGTTACACAGCCCCCCCATAGAAGCGCCCAGAACTTCATTCACGAACGGATAACATTATGCGAACCCTTGTTTCTCTCGCCGCTCTGGCCCTCGCGCCCGGCATGGCGTTGGCCGATGCTCACTCTTCAGCGACACCGGTCGAATACGGCCCCCGCCCCGCCTATCTGGTGGATAAGCTGCCCGAGGGCGACTTGAAGGACAAGCTGGCCTCTTGCATGGGTCAAGACGCCGCCAAGTCCGATTTCTCAATCGGGCACCGGGGCGCGCCGCTGATGTTTCCCGAACACACCGTGCAATCCAACGTCGCCGCCGCGCGCATGGGTGCGGGCATTTTGGAATGCGACGTAACCTTTACCGCCGATCATGAATTGGTCTGCCGCCACGCGCAGAACGATCTGCACACCACGACGAACATCCTCGTCTCTGATCTGGCCGAGAAATGCACCACCGGCTTCACCGCCGCGTCGGGCGACACGCCAGCCAGCGCCGAATGCCGCACCTCCGACATCACCTTGGCAGAGTTCCGCACCCTGACGCCCAAGATGGACAGTGCCGACACGACCGCCACCACCGCCGAAGATTATCAGGGCGGCGTCGCGAATTGGCGCACCGAGCTTTACAGCGACAAAGCCGATCTGATGACCCATGCGGAATCGATCGAACTGTTCAAATCCTTGGGCGCCAAATTCACGCCTGAGCTGAAATCCCCCTCTGTCGAGATGCCCCATGACGGTTTCTCTCAGGAAGACTATGCGCAGAAACTGGTTGATGAATATGTCGCTGCGGGCATCCCGGCCTCTGACGTTTGGCCGCAGTCCTTCAACCTTGACGATGTGCTCTACTGGGTTGAGAACACACCCGAATTCGGAAAACAGGCTGTTTATCTGGTACAATGGTCCGACGGTTTCGATGAGCAGAACCCCGAGACATGGGCCGAAAACTTCGCTGATCTGAAAGCCAAGGGCGTGAACTACCTCGCCCCCTCGCTCAACATGATGCTGACCAACAAAGAGGGCGAAATTGCTGGCTCCGAATACGCCCTGGCCGCGAAAGAAGCGGGGCTGACCCTGATCGCATGGACGCTGGAGCGTTCCGGCCCGCTCGCCTCCGGTGGCGGTTGGTACTTCCAGTCGGTCAATGATGTTGTGAAAGACGACAGCGACTATCTGGTGGCGCTGGATGTGCTGGCCCAAGACGTGGGCGTGGCCGGTGTCTTCTCCGATTGGCCCGCGACCGTGACCTATTACGCGAACTGCATGGGCCTCTGATCCGCGCCGCGCATTGGATCACCCTCAGGGCCGCCCCATCTCGGGCGGCCCTTTTCGTTGGCCGGGCTTGCATGGATTTCGCCTTCCTGCGACATTGCGGGAAACAAGGGGCAAGCCATGGAAACTTGGGCAATTTTTACCGGAGATATCGTGAAATCCTCCGCGATGAGCCGGGCGGAGTTGGATGCTGTTTTCGCACGTCTCGAAGACGCCGCCGAGGCTCTGACGACATGGCAAGGCCAGCCCGCCCGCATGACCCGCTTTCGCGGTGACGGCTGGCAAATGGCCGTGGTGCCAAAGTTCACCCTCCGCGCGGCCCTCGTTCTACGCGCCGCCGTGCGCCGCTGCGGCAAGACCGCAGACACCCGCTTTGGCATCGGAATAGGCGAGGCGCATTTCGCAGGCGACGATCTCTCTCGCGCCGATGGCGCGGCGCTGGTTCGTTCCGGTCACGCCCTCGACGCCATGCCCCGCGCGCGGCGCATGAATGCCCCGGATGCCACCCTCGCGTTGCGTGCAGCCCTCCCCCTCGCCGACCGGATCGCAACCGGTTGGACCAAGCGCCAAGCCGATGTCGCCTACTACATGCTGGCCCCTGAGCCGCCCGTGCAAGCAGATCTCGCGCAGCGGTTTGAGCTGACGCAGCAGAGTGTTCAGGGCCATGTAGACGCGGCGGGGATAGATGAATTGCGACAGGTTTGCGACGTGCTAGAGGAGCACAAAACAACCTAATAAAGCTGTTATCGAGCATTACAGCCAAATATGCCTGTACTGCCTCTTGAGAAAAACCCTTGCCACAGCCCGCTGCGGCTTTTCAAATAACAACCACCCCCAACAGCCGGACCCCTCATGACCGAACAGGCCATCGCCACCGCCCTCGCTTGCCTGCTCGCCCATTTGTTGGCGGATTTCGTATTTCAGACCAACGCGATGGTCGCCGCCAAACGCAAACCCCACATACTTCTGCTGCACGGTGTCATTGTCTTTGCCGCGACTGCGATGGCCCTCGGCGGCAGTCTCCTCCCAGTTGGCCTTCTCGCCCTCGCCCATGTCGGGATTGATGCAGTCAAAACCTACGCCGTTCCCGAGCAGCACCGCGAGCGGCTCTGGCCCTACCTCATCGATCAAGCCGCCCATCTTGCGACCATCGCGGTCTTCACCCTTTATACTCCAGATGCTTTTGCCAGTGGCCTCTGGGCTGCTCAGAGCACAACGCTTATTCCGCCTGCCCTCTTCCTTGCGGGGCTGATCACCGCCACCCTTGCAGGCGGGCCTGCGGTAGGCGGCTTGATGTTGCCCCACAAAGCGCAGGCTCAGCCCGACGGCTTGGAGACCGCAGGCAGGGTCATTGGTCTGCTGGAACGCGCGCTTATCTTTCTGATGGTCATGATCGGCGAGCCTACGGGCATCGGATTTCTCATCGCGGCAAAGTCGATCCTGCGCTTTGACACAGTGAAAAAGAACCAGAAAATAAGCGAATACGTCATCATCGGGACGCTGGCTTCTTTCGGTTGGGCGCTCATCGTGGCCTTTGCTACGCTGGCGGCAATGAATTCCCTTTGACGGCTTGAGATCACCGCCCCGCATCCCTATCTTGGCCGCATAGGAGAATTTGACATGTTTGGCATTCCCGGCAAGCAAGCCGTCACCATGACCCCCAAAGCCGCTGGCCAGATTGCAAAACTGATGCAATCGGCGGGCCACGCAGGGCTGCGCATTGGCGTCAAAAAAGGCGGCTGTGCGGGGATGGAATACACCATGGAATACGTCGAAGCGACCGACCCCAACGATGAGGTGGTTGAGCAAGACGGCGCGCGGGTGATGATCGCACCGATGGCGCAGATGTTCCTCTTTGGCACCGAAATCGACTATGAGACAACGCTGCTCGAGTCCGGTTTCAAGTTCCGCAATCCCAATGTGACCGAAGCCTGCGGCTGCGGGGAATCCATCAAGTTCGACGAGAGCTTGGGCGCGAAGTAAGCGCGCCCGTCAGGCTCACGGTCTTGACGAAAGGCAGCGGGCCTGCGAACTGATCTAGCAATATCAACAGATCAGGACGGATCCGATGCGCCCCAAAATCGCCGCCGGCAACTGGAAGATGAACGGCACCGCCGCCTCTTTGGCAGAGCTTCACAGCCTTGCCACCGGCCTGCCCGAAAACCCGCCGCAGGTCGTGATCTGCCCGCCCAGCACATTGCTGTTCCGCGCCACTGACGCCACCCACGGCAGCCCGATCCAAATCGGTGCGCAGGATTGCCATACCGAAGGCGCAGGCGCCTATACGGGTGACATCTCCGCCACGATGGTCGCCGACAGCGGCGCCACCCATGTGATCCTCGGCCATTCAGAGCGCCGCGATGCGCACCGGGAAACCGACGCCGATGTGCAGGCCAAGACCTGTGCCGCCTGGGCCGCTGGTCTCACCGCCATCGTCTGCATTGGCGAAAGCGAAGCCGAGCGAGACGCTGACCAAACGCTCGACGTCATCGGTGGGCAACTCGACGGCTCTCTCCCCGATGCAGTTGATGCGGAGAATACCGTGATCGCCTATGAACCGATCTGGGCCATCGGCACCGGCAAAGTGCCCAGCATCGCGCAGATCAAAGAGGTGCATGACTTCATCCGCGCCCGGCTCATCAAGCGTTTCGGCGCTGAGATCGGCAATGCGCTGCCCTTGCTCTACGGCGGCTCGGTCAAAGCCGCGAATGCTGTTGAGATTTTCGCCGTGGAAAACGTCGACGGCGCGCTTGTGGGTGGGGCCAGCCTTAAGGCCGAAGACTTCGCGCCCATTGTGACTGCCCTCGCACAGTCCTGAAAACAACCGGGGCGGGCAGTGATGCCCCGCCCCGCGTTCTTACAGCGGCAGCATCGTCGTCGATTTGATCTCTTCCATCGACAAAAGCGCGGTGACGTTGTGCACTTTCACCTCCGAAATCAGCGCCTGATAAAACACGTCATAGGCCCGCGCATTCTTGACCCGCACTTTCAGGATATAATCGATATCCCCTGCCAAACGGTGCGCTTCCTGCACCTCGGGCCGGTCTTTCAACGCCTGCAAAAACGCCGCCTGCCACGCTGCCTCATGCTCCGAGGTGCGGATCAGCACGAAAAAGCACGCCTCAAACCCAAGCGCTTCGGAATCCAGCACCACGGTCTGCTGGCCAATCACCCCGGCCTCGCGCAGCTTGCGGATCCGATTCCACACCGGGGTCTTTGAAGAGCCAACTTCGCGGGCGATATCGTCCAGCGATTGGCTCGCATCCCGTTGCAGCTGCGCCAAAATCTTCCGGTCGGTCTCATCAATTCGGACAGTCATTCTCTTCTCTCTCGTCCCGGCAGGACGTTCATACTCCACCTACGGCCATAGCGAACACATGTTCTTATCTGCGCCAGCAACTAGCCAATTATCGGGAATATTTCCTATATAAGAGGTCACGTCAAACAGAATACAGGGCGCATCATGGATCACTTTCCCATCTTCCTCGCCACAAGCGAGCAAAAGATCCTCCTTTCCGGCGGTGGCGAAGCGGCGCTGGCCAAGCTGCGCCTGCTGATGAAGACCAAAGCCGCGCTGCATATCTTTGCGCCCGCCCCCGCGCCAGAGCTTGTCGAATGGCAGGCGGCGGGCAAGCTGACCCTGCACCGCCGCGCCCTCACTGCCGCCGACCTGCCCGGTGCCCTGTTGTTCTACGCGGCGGATGAGGATGACGCGCTGGATGCCGAAAACGCGGCCCTTGCCCGTGCCGCTGGCGTGCTGGTCAACATCGTCGACAATCTGCACGACAGCCAGTTCATCACCCCCGCCATCGTCGACCGTGACCCGGTGACCGTGGCCATCGGCACCGAAGGCGCCGCCCCGGTGCTGGCCCGCGCCATCAAAGCCGATTTGGAAGAGCGTCTGCCCGTCACCCTCGGCCCGCTCGCGCGGATCGGCAAAGGCTTTCGCAAGCTGGCCGACGCCCTGCCCATGGGCCGCGCGCGTCGCGACTTCTGGCGTGAGTATTACTTCGCCACTGGCCCCCGCGCCCTGGCCGAAGGCAAGGATAGCGTGCGCCCGGCGTTGAAAGACCTGTTGCAGACCCACCTCGCCCGCGAAGCCCGCGACGGCCATGTGGCTTTCGTTGGCGGCGGCCCCGGCGATCCGGAACTGCTGACGCTCAAAGCTCGCCGCGCGCTGGATGAGGCCGACGTGGTGATCTACGACCGCCTGATCAGCCCCGAAATCCTCGAACTCGCCCGCCGCGAAGCGCTGATGATCGACGTGGGCAAAGAGGGCTTTGGCCCCTCCACGGCCCAAGAGCACATCAACGCCCTGCTGGTCGAGCACGCCCAAAGCGGCGCACAGGTTGTGCGGCTGAAATCCGGCGATGCCACCGTCTTTGGCCGCCTCGACGAAGAGATCGACGCGGTCGACGCCCATGACATCGGCTGGCACATCGTGCCCGGCATCACCGCCGCCTCTGCCGCCGTGGCGGGCATCGGTCAAAGCCTGACCAAACGGGGCCGCAATGCCTCGGTCCGCTTCCTGACCGGGCACGACATGAAAGGTTTCGCCGATCACGACTGGGCCGCCCTTGCACGCCCGGGTGAGGTCGCCGCGATCTACATGGGCAAGAAATCCGCCCGTTTTGTCCAAGGCCGCCTGCTAATGCACGGCGCCGACCGCGCCACACCCGTCACTGTGATCGAAAACGCCTCGCGCGCCGATCAGCGGGTGCTGTCCACCACGCTGAACGATCTGCCGCGCGATCTGGCCGATGCCGAAATGACCGGCCCCGCGCTTACCTTCTACGGCCTCGCCCCGCGCGCCGCCGTCCAAGCTGCCACCCAAACCCCGCTAGAGGAGCTGGCCTGATATGCCCAAGCCTTTCACCCCCAAGGTCATCACCGCCAATGCGCTGCTCGAAGGCGACGTTGTCTACCAAACCGCCACCGGCTGGACCCGCAGCCTTTCCGAGGCCGAAGTGCTGACCGATGAGGCCGACGCCGATCTGCGCCTGATCGACGCGCTGAGCCAGCAGGAACTGGTTGTCGGCGTCTACCTCGCCGATGTAGCCCCCGAGGCCAGCGGCCCCAAGCCCACACACTTCCGCGAAGAGTTCCGCGCCAAAGGCCCGTCGAACTACGCCCACGGCAAACAGGAGACCCTGTGATGTACAGCTATACCGAATTCGACGACAAATTCCTCGCCGAGCGCAATGCCCAGTTCCGCGCCCAAGTCGAGCGCCGCATCGACGGCTCGCTGACCGAGGATGAGTTCAAACCCCTGCGCCTGATGAACGGGCTCTACCTGCAGCTGCACGCCTATATGCTGCGGGTGGCGATCCCCTATGGCACGCTGAGCAGCGCGCAAATGGACAAGCTCGCCTTCATCGCCGAGAAATGGGACAAGGGCTACGGCCACTTCACCACGCGCCAGAACATCCAGTACAACTGGCCCGAGCTGCGCGACGTGCCCGACATGCTCGACGCGCTGGCCGAGGTAAACCTGCACGCGATCCAGACCTCCGGCAACACGATCCGCAACGTGACCGCCGACCATTTCGCCGGGGCCGCCGCTGATGAGGTCGCCGACCCACGCCCCGTGGCCGAGTTGATCCGCCAATGGTCCACCGACCACCCGGAATTCCAATTCCTGCCGCGCAAGTTCAAGGTCGCCGTCACCGGTGCCGCCGCCGACCGTGCGGTGATCAAAGCCCATGACATCGGGCTGCGCATCGTCGAACGCGACGGCGAGCAAGGTTTCGAAGTCATCGTCGGCGGCGGCCTCGGCCGCACCCCGATGATCGGCAAGGTGCTCTATGAATTTGTCAGCGCCGACGATCTGCTGCCCACGCTCGAAGCCATCGTCAGCGTCTATAACGTGCTGGGCCGCCGCGATAACAAATACAAAGCGCGGATCAAGATCACCGTGCATGAAAACGGCATCGAAGACATCCGCGCCCGCGTTGACGCGCAATATGCGCTGATCCGCAGCCAATTCACCGGCGTGGATCAACAAGTGCTGTCGCGCATTGAATCCGATTTCGCAGCACCCCAGTTCAAAACCGCCTCCCTCGCGGCCTACGAGTCTGCTTATACCAACGATCCGGTCTTCCGCGCATGGGCCGATACCAACCTCGCCGAGCACCGCGCGCCGGGCTATGCCATCGTGTCGATCAGCCTCAAGGCCCACGGCGCCACACCGGGTGATGCCACAGCCGACCAGATGCGCGTGATGGCAGACCTCGCCCGCCGATTTGGCGATGACGAGCTGCGCATCAGCCACGAGCAGAACGTGATCCTGCCCCATGTGCACCGCAGCGACCTGCCCGAACTGCATGCCGCCCTGAAAGAGGCCAAGCTGGCCACCGCCAACATCGGCCTGATCTCGGACATCATCGCTTGCCCCGGCATGGACTATTGCGCGCTGGCCACCGCCCGCTCAATCCCCATTGCCCAAGAAATCGCCACCCGTTTCGACGAGCTGAAGCTGGAGCATGACGTGGGCCCGCTCAAGATCAAGATCTCAGGCTGCATTAACGCTTGCGGCCATCACCATGTGGGTCACATCGGGGTCCTCGGCCTCGACCGCGCGGGCGTGGAGAACTACCAGATCACCCTCGGCGGCGATGGCACCGAGGATGCGAGCCTTGGCACCCGCACCGGCCCCGGCTTCTCGGCCGAGGAGATCATTCCGGCCATCGAACGCCTTGTTCTGGGCTACCTCGACCTGCGCAACGATCCTGCAGAGACCTTCTTGCAAGCCTACCGCCGCCTCGGCCTCGCGCCTTTCAAAGCGGTGCTCTACCCCGAGACGGGCAATAAGGACCGGGCCAATGCCGCTTGACACCCCTGAACTTCATCCTTTCTCAAATACCGATGCGCCGCCCCCCGAGGGGCTGCGCGCGGTCGAGGAAAAAGTCGTACGGCTCAACGCGGACCTGCGCCACCACGGGGCGACGGATGTCATCCGCCGCGCCTATGCCGAGATCGAGAACCTCACCCTCGTCTCAAGCTTTGGCGCGGAATCGGTGGCGCTCTTGCACCTTGCCTCAATGGTGTCGCGGGATATCCCGGTGCTCTTTATCGACACCGAGATGCTCTTTGCCGAAACGCTCGTCTACCAGCAAGAACTGAGCGAGCGGCTGGGCCTGCGCAAGGTCACCACCCTGCGCAGCGAAGAGATCGCAGCACAGGATCCCGATGGCACGCTGCACCAGTATGACACCGACGCCTGCTGCGCATTGCG
The DNA here is from genome assembly GCF_001634775.1 of Sulfitobacter sp. HI0027. NCBI lineage: Bacteria > Pseudomonadati > Pseudomonadota > Alphaproteobacteria > Rhodobacterales > Roseobacteraceae > Sulfitobacter > Sulfitobacter sp. HI0027. The sequence continues at coordinate 28,017 of NZ_LWER01000133.1, read as the reverse complement.
CAAAACGCGGCCCTTGCAAAACGCGCTGGCGGGCTATGACGGCTGGATCACCGGGCGCAAACGCTTTCAATCCGGCAGCCGCGCGGCCTTGGAGTTCTTTGAGGTCGAGATCCCCGACGATGGCGCTGCCCCGCGCATCAAGGTGAACCCGCTGGCCTATTGGGCAACCTCGGATGTGGCCGATTACATCACCGAGAACCGCCTGCCCCGGCATCCGCTGGTGGCCAAGGGCTATCCCTCGATCGGCTGCGCACCCTGCACCTCGCCCGTGGCACCCGGCGAAGACCCGCGTGCCGGGCGCTGGCGCGATCAGAACAAAGAAGAATGCGGCATCCACTTTGTGAACGGCAAAGTGGTCCGAACAGGAGACAAATCATGAGCGTACTCGTCACCGACACAGGTTTCACCGCCGACGACTGGACCCAAGGCTATTGCGAAGATGGCGCCGCGAACGATTGCCGCGCCGTCGATCTGGCCTCTGACGCCGATGCACATGCCCTCACGCTGACCCCGGCGCTTGAGATGATCCGCGTCGACTTCCCCTCTTTCGCGGATGGGCGCGGTTTTACCATCGCGCGCGTTTTGCGCCTCCGCGGCTACACGGGCCGTCTGCGCGCCCGCGGGCATGTGCTGGCCGATCAATACGCCATGGCCCGCCGCGCGGGTTTTGATGAGGTTGAGATCGACGATGATCTGGCCGCGCGTCAACCTGAGGACCAATGGCTGGCCCGCGCCGATTGGCAGGCCCATGACTATCAGTCCCGCCTTCGCGGAGCCTCCCCACAGGCAGCGGCGGCCAAATAGGCCGCTTCATTGCCCTCCCCCCTTCCTTGCCATAAGTAGAGGCCGCAAACCGATTTGCGGAAACCATGATGACCGAGCAGAGCACAGTGAACCAAACCGCCGCCAAGCCCGTCCCGACGTTGCCCGACGCCCAGACCGTGACCTCTGTCACCCACTGGACGGATCAGCTTTTCTCGTTCCGGGTATCGCGGCCCGCGTCCTTGCGCTTCCGCTCGGGCGAGTTTGTCATGATCGGCCTGATGGGCGATCCGCACCCCGAGACGGGCAAACAAAAACCCCTGCTGCGCGCCTATTCCATCGCCTCCCCCGCGTGGGACGATGAGCTGGAGTTCTATTCGATCAAAGTGCAGGACGGCCCGCTGACCTCGAAACTGCAGCACATCCAGCCCGGCGATCAGATCATCCTGCGGCCCAAACCCGTAGGCACGCTGGTGCATGACGCGCTGCTGCCGGGCGACCGGTTGTGGATGTTCGCCACAGGTACGGGCTTTGCCCCCTTTGCCAGCCTGCTGCGCGAGCCTGAGACCTATGAGAAATTCGATGAGGTCATCGTCACCCACACCTGCCGCGATGTGGCGGAACTGGAATATGGCCGCCAGTTGATCGAAGGGCTGAAGGCCGACGAACTGATGCAAGAGCTGATCGGCCCCGAAAACCTCGCCAAGATCCGCTATTACCCGACCACCACCCGCGAAGAGAGCCCCAAGATGGGCCGGATCACGAACCTTTTGCAGGATGGCACGGTGTTCAAAGATCTCGGCGTGCCTCAGATCAACGCCGCCCACGACCGCGCCATGGTCTGCGGCAGCTTGGGCTTCAACAAGGATATCATGGAGATCCTCGAAGGTTTTGGCCTCACCGAGGGCGCCAATTCCGACCCCCAGCATTTCGTCGTCGAAAAGGCCTTCGTGGGCTAACTCAGGTTAAGCCTTACGAAAGGTCGCAGCGTTACAAGTGAGTCGTCGGCGCTGCTTTGCCGACCCTCTGGCAGAACCCTGCGCATCCCCAAAACGCCCCCTTCCGCTGCATTGCGGCAGGGGTTAGCTGACGCCTTGCGAGCGCGGGGGACTGCCGCGCAAAACGCAATCACAGGCGAAAGGCACATCATGACGAGCACTGGGACCCCGACCCCAAAGAAAGTCTCCGATCTGGCAACTGAAAAGGCCGATCTGTCCAGCACAGCGCTGATTGGTATTTTCGGCAGCGACGCTACGCCCGGCGCGCTGATCCGCGAAGGCGGCGGCAAAATCTCCCGCGTTGAAGTGGGCGACCAAGTCGCTGGCGGCGTCGTTGCGGCCATTGGGCAGGGCACTTTGGTGCTCTCCAGCCGCCGAGGCAACAAAGTGCTGCGCCTGCCGCAGGGCTGAGCGGCTCAAGGAGGCGCGACACCTCGCCTCTTGACCTGCCGCCCGGGGCAGTGCACATCGCGGGCATGAGCAAGACAGCATTGATCACCGGCGCGTCGCGCGGCCTTGGGGCCGCTCTGGCAGAGGCTTTGGCCCCCACCCACCACATCATCGCCGTCGGTCGCACGACCGGCGCGTTGGAAGAGCTGGATGACCGTATCCAAGCCGAGGGTGGCAGCGCCACACTGGCCCCGATGGACATCACCAACGCCGATGCGATGGCGGTGCTTTGCCGGGGCATCCATGACCGCTGGGGCGGGCTTGACCTCTGGCTGCACTGCGCCGTGCACGCAGCCCCACTAACGCCCACCGATCACATTGACGCCAAGGATATGGAGAAATCCATCGCGGGCAATGTCACCGCCACGGCGCGGCTGATCACCTTTGTCTCCCCGCTATTGGGGGCCGATGGCACGGCGGTCTTCTTTGATGATCCGCGTGCTGGCACGAAATTCTTCGGCAGCTACGGGTCGACCAAGGCCGCGCAGATCGCGCTGGCGACCTCTTGGCAGGTCGAGACCGCGCAGATCGGCCCGCGCGTGCATATCCTCACCCCCGACCCGATGCCCACTGCCACCCGCGCGCGTTTCTTTCCCGGTGAAGACCGCGCAGCGCTCAGTGACACCGCCACGCAGGCCGCTGCGGTATTGGCGCAACTGTCGGAAAACTCCGCCTTGTGAACCGCGCGGCACCGGCGCGCTGCGCTTGCCGCCGGTCCGCCCCTCGCCTATCAAGGCAAAAAGGGGCCTTTCATGCGTATTTTGATTACAAACGATGACGGCATCAACGCGCCCGGTCTGGCCGTGCTGCGGGCCATTGCCGAGGAATTGACCGGGCCCAAGGGCGAGGTCTGGACCGTCGCACCCGCGTTTGAGCAATCCGGCGTCGGCCATTGCATCAGCTACACCAAGCCGATGATGATCTCGCAATTGGACGACCGTGTCTTTGCCACCGAAGGCTCCCCCGCTGACTGCGTTCTTGCCGCGATCCACGACACGATGACCGCCGCGCCACCCGATCTGGTGCTTTCGGGCGTGAACCGGGGCAACAACGCGGCTGAGAACGCGCTTTACTCCGGCACGCTCGGCGGCGCGATCGAGGCGGCCTTGCAGGGTCTGCCCGCCATCGCCCTGTCGCAATACTACGGCCCCGCCAACCGCGATCTGGCTGATCCGTATGAGGCCGCAGCCCAGCACGGCGTCGAGACCTGTCGCCGGATTCTGGACCATAGCCCCAGCGAAGAAGCGGCCTACGGCTTGTTCTACAACGTGAACTTCCCACCCGTCGCAGGCGCCGATGTGCGCGGCATCCGGCTCGCCCCTCAGGGCCGCCGCCCCGGCACCGGGTTTTCCACCGAAGCGCATCTGTCGCCCTCGGGCCGCCGCTTTTTGTGGATCAAAGGCGGCGACCAGCGCGTGCAAACAGCGCCCGGCAGTGACGCCTGCGTGAACCTTGATGGCTATGTCTCGGTCACGCCAATGCGCTGCGACCTGACCGACCACGCAGCGCTTGAAACATTGTCAGGCATCAACGGATGAACGAAGAGCCGATCTCTGAGGCGGAACGCAAAATGCAGTTCCTCTATGCGCTGCGCTCCAAGGGCGTGACCGATGCGCGCGTGCTGACAGCGATGGAAGCGATCGACCGCGGCCCTTTCATTCGCGGCCTCTTTTCCAGCCGCGCCTATGAGGATATGCCCCTGCCCATCGCCTGCGGTCAGACCATCAGCCAGCCTTCTGTGGTGGGGTTGATGAGTCAAGCCTTGCAGGTATCGTCGCGCGATAAGGTGCTCGAAATCGGCACCGGCTCGGGCTATCAGGCCGCGATCCTCAGCAAGCTCGCGCGGCGGGTCTATACGATCGACCGGCACCGGCGCTTGGTGCAAGAGGCGCGCGGCGTGTTCGAGGCGATGGATCTTAACAACATCACCGCGATCACCGCCGATGGCAGCTTTGGCCTAGCCGAACAGGCACCCTTTGACAGGATCATCGTGACCGCCGCCGCCGAAGACCCGCCCGGCCCCCTGCTGGCCCAGCTCAAAGAAGGCGGCATCATGGTGCTGCCCGTCGGCCAATCCGACACCGTCCAACACCTCATCCGCGTGCGAAAGACCGCTGATGGGCTGGAATACGACGAATTGCGCGCCGTGCGCTTTGTCCCCCTGCTGGAAGGCTTGGGCAAGGACGGCTAATAGGTTAGAGAGACACGGACAACGCCCCTTACCGTCTGGGGCGAAGATGAGGACTTGCAGATGCGCCAAACACGCTTGCGCCGCCCCATGCGGCTGACCCTAATGGCCGGGACCAGTGCGATACTGCTGGCAGGTTGCGAAAATCAGCCACTGGATTACGACATGCGCAGCACCTTTGGCGATGGCTTTTCCACCGCCGAAGCGGCACGCGGCCCCTTGGCGGACCGCCCCAAGCCCGACGCCCGGGGCGTGATCGCTTACCCCAATTATCAAGTCGCCGTCGCCCGCCGTGGCGATACGCTGAAAGACGTCGCCGCGCGTGTGGGGGCCGACAGCGGCGAACTCGCACGCTACAACGGCATTGATCCGGGCGTCCCGCTTCGCCAAGGAGAGATCATCGCCCTGCCCCGGCGGGTCGCCGAGCCTGCCCCCGGCACCAATGGCGCCGTTGATATCACCACCCTTGCGGGCAGCGCCATTGACCGCGCCCCGGCGACGCCGAGCGTGCAAACGCAAAGCCTGCCCCCTGCAAGCACCGGCACCACCGCGCCGCAGCCCACAGCGCCTCAGCCTAGCGCGCCGCAATCGGCGAAAGAGCCGGTGCGCCACCGGGTCGAGCGTGGCGAGACCGCCTATACCGTTGCGCGCCTCTATAACGTGCCGGTCAAAGCGCTGGCGGAGTGGAACGGCCTCGGCCCCGATTTCGCGATCCGCGAGGGGCAATTCCTGCTGATCCCGGTAGAGAAACAAGCGCCCCCACGTCAGGCGACCAACACCGCATCCAGTGCCGCCGCCTCGCGCCCCGTGCAACCTGTCACCAGCGCGCCCGGCGCGGGCAGCCCCACGCCGACGCCCCCCTCGGCGGCCAAACCGCTGCCGCAGGATGAGACGGCCAAACCATTGCCTCCCAAAGTCGAGCCGAAAGAGCCTGTGGCCGATGTCGGCAAGCCCACCGCCCCAGCAAAAACGACGAAGATGACGCCGCCGGTTCAAGGCTCCATCATCCGCGCCTATTCCAAGGGCAAGAACGAGGGCATCAACATCAAGGGCAACCCCGGCGGGCCGGTGAAGGCCGCCGAAGGAGGCACCGTGGCCGCGATCACCAAAAGCGCCGAGGGCATCCCGATTGTCGTGGTGCGCCACCCGGACAACCTGCTCACGGTCTATGCCAATGTGGACGGCGTGAATGTCGCCAAGGGCGATACCGTCAGCCGGGGCCAGCAGATCGCCAAACTGCGCGGCGGATCGGAATCGCATGTGCATTTCGAGGTCCGCAAGGGCTTCGAGAGCGTCGATCCGACGCCCTACATCCAGTAATCAAACAAAAAAGGCCCGCAGAACTTGCGGGCCTTTTTGCTGAAGCACCAGCAGGCGCGCTCAACCGCCCGAAACGGGAACGCCTTTCCGGCCCGCCAAATCCACGAAATATTGCCAAGCCACACGGCCCGACCGCGCCCCGCGTGTGGCCTGCCATTCGACAGCCTCTGCGCGCAGGGTGTCGTCGTCGATCTCTACGCCGAAGGCATCGCAATAGCCGCGGATCATCGCCAGATACTGGTCCTGATCGCAGGGATGGAACCCAAGCCAAAGCCCGAAACGATCGGAGAGAGAGACCTTTTCCTCGACCGCCTCCGAGGGGTTGATCGCACTGCCCCGCTCATTTTCGATCATGTCGCGCGGCATCAGATGACGGCGGTTCGAGGTGGCGTAGAGCACCACATTCTCGGGCCGCCCTTCGATGCCGCCATCCAGCACCGCCTTCAGCGACTTGTAATGCGCGTCGTCATGGCCAAAGCTCAGGTCATCGCAAAACAGGATAAACCGCTGCGACGCCCCGCGCAGCAGGGTCAGTAGCCGCCCGACCGAGGGCAGGTCTTCGCGCTGCAGTTCTACGATGCGCAACGCTTCATGTGATACTTGAATATTCGCGTGTATCGCTTTGACAAGACTGGATTTCCCCATGCCACGCGCACCCCAGAGCAGCGCGTTGTTCGCAGGCAGACCCGCCGCGAATTGGCGGGTGTTGGCCAAAAGCGTATCCCGCGCCCGGTCAACGCCAATCAACAGTGGCAGGTCAATCCGCGCGACCTGCGGCACCGGCACCAGACGGTCGGGGTCGGTGTGCCAGACGAATGCCGTCGCCGCGTCAAAGTCGGGGGCTGACAGCGGCGCCGGAGACATGCGCTCCAGCGCCGCCGCAATACGGTCCATCGGGTCGTCGATCACAGCAGGTCTTCCTCGTCTTCGTCGTCAAAGTAGCCCTCTTCGCGCAGCTTCTCGTCGCGCTTTTTCTCCACCCGGCGCACAAGGAAGATCGAGATTTCATAAAGGCCATAGACCACAACAAAAAGGATCACCTGCGTGATCACGTCCGGCGGTGTAACCAGCGCGGCCAACACGAGGATCGCCACCACCGCGTATTTGCGCACGTTGCCCAGACCTTCGGAACTCACCAGCCCGGCCTTGCCCATCAGGGTCAGCAGCACGGGAAGCTGGAAGCACAGGCCAAAGGCCACGATGAACTTGATCGTAAGCGAGAGGTATTCCTGCGCCGAGCCTTGGAATGCGATGGCCGCGATGCCGTTCTCACCCTCTGGCCCCTCACCGACGAGCGTGCCCGCCTGCTGGAACCCAAGGAAGAAATCGAAGGCCAGCGGCGTGACGACGTAAAAGGCAAAGGCCGCACCAAGGAAGAACATTACCGGCGAGGAGATCAAGAAGGGCAGAAAAGCGCCCTTTTCGTTCTTGTAGAGACCCGGTGCCACGAAACGCCACAGCTGGTAGCTGATGAAGGGAAAGCCCAGCACCAGACCACCCAAGAGCGAGATCGAGATCGCAACGAAGAAACCTTCTTGCAATTTGATCAGGATCAGCCCGCAATCCTCTTGGCCCCGTTCCGCCATGGCCGAGCACAGCGGTTCGGTCAGGAAGTTGAAGATCGGATTCCAGACGGTAAAGCAGATCACCATACCGATGATGAAGGCGATGACCGAATGGATGAGCCGCGTGCGCAGTTCGGCCAGATGTTCGATCAACGGGGCCGAGCTATCGTCGATCTCATAGTCGTCGGAAGCGCTCATTTAACTTACTCTTTTTTCGCAGCGGGTTTGGCTGCCGCTGGCTTTTTGGCGGCAGGCTTTTTCGCAGCGGGTTTCTTAACAGCAGGCTTTTTCGGCGCTGCTTTGGCCGCTGCTTTGACCGGCGCCGCTTTGGTTGAGGCCGCTTTAGCAGGCGCCGCCTTGGCTGGTGCCGCGTCTTTCTCAATCACGGGCCGTGCCGGTACAGCTTTCGCAGCTTCGTCCCGGGCCCGGGTCGCGTCAGACAACTTCGCCTCTGCCGCCTCGGCCTGAGACATGGCTTCTGCCGCTTCGCGTTGCTTGCGCTCGGCTGCGGCGCGGGCGGTGCTGGCTTGGATCTTCTTCACATCCTCGGCCTTTTGCGCCGCCAATTTGCCGGTCTCGCTCTCGGGGTCAAAGTTGGTCAGTGAGCGGGTCGCGTCCTTCACCTCATCCATGGCGCTGCCCAGCGGGTTGGTCGCGGTTTTCAGCGACTTGTTCAGCGACGACGACATCTCGCGCATACCGCTTTCGTCGGCGGCGTCATTCATGGCCTGACTGAATTCACGCGCCATGCCCTTGGCCTTGCCCACGAATTGCCCGACGCGCCGAAACAGCACGGGCAGATCCTTGGGGCCGACCACGATCAGGGCCACCACGCCGATGACTAAAAGTTCTGTCCAACCCAGATCGAACATCGGGTTACACCCGGTCCTTGTCGGCCTTCAGGTCGGTCTTGGGATGCGTGCCTTGATCGGTATGCTCGGGCAGGTCGGCATGGTGCACTTCGTCGACATGTTTGATGTCGTCGCTGCGCTTGGTCTCTTCTTCGCCTTCGCTGATGCCCTTTTTGAAGCTGGTGATGCCTTTGCCAACTTCACCCATAAGCGAGGAAATCTTGCCGCGGCCGAAAAGCACCAGCACGACAACCGCGATCAGCAGCAGGCCCGGCAGTCCGATATTGTTCAACATGTCTGTTCTCCCATCATGTTTGGCGCAAGTCATGCAGCGCCGTCCTGCCTGTGATAGCGGGCGGCGGCAGGACCATGAAGGGGCAAAGCGGCGGAAGGGCGGTGCTGCGGGCGAAGGACTGCCGATTTTCGGGCGTGCAATTTCCTTTAGGACATGTTTTTGTCAGGAGCGTCAGGAGGCGTCATGGTGTCAGCGAAAACCGAAGATCGGCTCGTGCGGTTGATCGACAGGCTGCGGGATGGGCGGCTGCACCGGGCCGAGGATTTGGCCCGGCTGTTTGGCGTCTCCCCTCGCACGATCTACCGCGATATGGGCAAGCTTAGCGCGGCGGGCCTGTCCATCGCCGGGACGCGGGGCGAAGGCTACCGGATCACCCCGGCGATCACCCTGCCCCCGCTGACCTTAACCCCGTCTGAGTTGGAGGCGCTGAACCTCGGCCTTGCCGTCGCGGCAGAGGTTGGAGACCCCGCCTTGCAGGGCGCGGCAGAAACATTGGCCGCCAAGTTCGACGCAGTTTTGCCGACCGAGACCATCGTAGAGGGGGCCGCTTGGTCGCAGGCGCTGGCGGCACAGGGCAATGCCACACGGGTTTTTGCCCATCTGCCGGTGCTGCGCGCCGCCGTGCTGGCGCGTCAGAAGCTGCGGATCGGGGTCGCGGGGAAAAAGACCCGAATACTACGGCCACTGAAGGTAGAGAATTGGGGGCGGTTTTGGATGCTGACCGCCTGGTGCGAAGATGAAAAGGGATTTGCTGCCTACGCGCTCGATCAGATCGAAAGCGCCGAGGCCTTGCCGGAGCTGTTCGTCGACGAGCCGGGCAAAACGCTGGCTGACTACCACCCCTAGCCCGGAATCAAGGGCGCAGGTGCGCCGGGCTGACCCAGACCGCCCGGACGGTCTGGCCCCCGGCTCAGGTCTTCAGTTGCCAACCGGTCTGCGGCGGCAATAACGCCTCGACACTCGCCTGCGCGATCACGATGGTATCCTGCCCTGTCGACACGTTCAGCCCACCCTTCACGGCACGTACCTCGGCCCGGCCACGCGGCAGATTGGCCACCAGCGCGTCGACATCCACCTTTTCTGGCTCTTGCACCGCCACGGTAACCTGCACGCGCATTTGGTCCGGGGTCACGTCAAGCGCGCCGAAAAGCAGCAGAGAGGAATGGCGCAGGGCATCCTCGATCGCGCGGGCGGCGGCTTTGGTATATTCCATCCCGTGCAGATCGTTGCCCATGCCCATTTCGATGATGATCCGCTGCTCAGTCATCGGCAGGCTCCATGTCGAAACCGACGGAAAGGGCCACATTCGCCATGACGGTTGGGTTCCCCTTTCCTTCGGGGCGCGGCACATCCAACCCGCCGTGATGCAGGTTCACCGTCACCTCGCCATAGGGAAAGACCGCGCGCAGCGCTTCGGCGTCGACCAGATCGGGCCGTTGCACGCCCACGTCGAGGGTGATCCGCATGGCGGACCTATCGAAACCGAAAAGCTCTGCCAAATTGATCGAGTTATGCCACAGCGCATCCTGCACCGCGCGTGTCGCGGCCTGCGTATAGTCGGCGCGGCGCAGGGACGACCCCATGCCGAATTCTACCATCAGGGGCTTCATGCCGTCACCGGAAAGACAAAGCAGCGGTCGCGGCGCACGGTCAGCCACATGACGGCGCCGGGTTGCGGCAAAAAGACATTCGGCACCGTGGCCTTGAGCCGCGATCCGTCCTCTTCCAACACAAATTCAACAAGGCTTTCGTTCCCCATAAAGCGCGCGCGTTCCACCACGGCGCGGGCCGGGGTGCCATCGGTCGCCGTGGGGCGTGGGCCTTTGCCTGCACGGTCAAAGTCGATGCGCAGGTGTTGCGGGCGAAAGACAATATTTACCGGCGTGCCATCGGGCACCCCCGGGGCAAGGAATTGGCCAAAGACGGTATCGGCCAGCGCCCCGGTCACCGTGGCCTCAAGCACATTGGCATCGCTGAAAAATGCGACAGAGGCGCGATCGACGGGCCGCGTATAGACGTTATAGGGCGCGCCCTGCTGGACGATCTTGCCGTCGCGCATCAGCGCGATCTCATCGGCCATGCGCATCGCCTCATCCGGCTCATGGGTGACCAGCAGAACGGCAGTGTCCTCTTCTTTCAGGATGCTCAGGGTCTCATCGCGGATGCCGTCGCGCAAACGGTTGTCGAGGCCGGAAAACGGCTCATCCATCAGCATGATGCGCGGCTGCGGTGCCAACGCACGGGCCAGCGCCACGCGCTGCTGCTCCCCGCCCGAAAGCTGGTGCGGATAGCCGTCGATATAGCGCAGAAGGTCCACCCGTTCGAGCAATTCCTCAATCCGCTTGCGCTTCTCGGCCTTGGTGCCCTTCTTGAGGCCAAAGCCCACGTTGTCGGCCACGCTCAGATGCGGGAACAGGGCGAAATCCTGAAACATCAGCCCAATCTCGCGCCGCTCTGGGGGGACGCGAAACATGGTGTCGCAGATCAGCTTGCCATCGACGTGGATCGTGCCGCTGTCTTGCATCTCAACGCCGGCGATCATGCGCAGCGTGGTGGATTTTCCGCAGCCCGAGGGGCCGAGCAGACAGGTCACCTGCCCCGGCATGATCTGCAAAGACACGTCATCGACAACCTGCCGCCCGCCATAGGCGCGGCGCAGATTGCGGATTTCCAGTCGGGGGGTGGGGTCACTCATGGAAACTGCGGTATCCGATCAAATCACTCGGAAACCCAGCTATCAGCCCCGCCGCGCCCCCGCAAGCACCGCTGCGAACCCGGCCAGCAGCACGATCACGCAAATCACCAACAATTGCTCGTATTTATGCCCCTCGGGCAGGAGGGCCGCCACCGGCGCCCAGCCCCGCGCGAAATAGGCCGCAGCCCCCAGCATCGCGGCGGCAAAGGCGGCGAGATAACTCCAGACCGCGATGCGGCGCCCCGCCACCAGCCCCACCAGCAGCACCGGGGTAAGGAACATTGACGCGGTCCCGCTGACCGCCACGGCATCGAAAAGCGTGGCATTGCCCCAGAGCGTCAACAGCGCACCAAGCGCCATGAACCCCGCCATCACCAGCCGCCCGCCCCTCAGGCTGCGCGGCGCTATGCGCCATTCTTCGACCATCAGCCGCGCGGCCGAGGCCAATGCGGAATCGAGCGTCGACAGTGCCGAGACCAGCAGGGACAGCATCAGCGCCACGAAGATCCAGCCCGGAAACATCTGCCCCCATGTGCCGATCAATTCGCCTTCATAGGCCGCACCGGTCAGGCTGGCTTGGATGCCGAAAAAGCCAAAGCCGATGATGCAGAGTGTCGAAATCCAAAAGGCGTGCAGGAAAGAGGCCCGCGTGGTTGCCTCATCGGCCAGAAAGCCACGGTCCATCATCACCGGATCATGGGCGGGGTAGGAGAAGACCTGCAACAGGGCGACCGCCAAAAGCACCCAACCGTTGTAGGGCCCCGAGACGCCCGGCGCACTCAGCACCGCGCCAAGCTCGAACCCCGGGCTTAGCAGCAGCGCGCCAAGCGCAAGGCCGAAAACAACAAGAAAGACCAGCATCTGCACCACATCCGTGCGCAGCGCGGCGGAAAGCCCGCCCCATGCCGAATAGCCAAAGCCCAAAGCTGCAACGATCAGCACCGCCAGCGTGCCAGACCCGGGCCAGACAGCCTCGAAAATCAGCGCGACGACCAGCAGATTGGCAAAGACCTCGGACAGCAGCCGCAGCCCGATCACGAGGTTATAGGCCGTCGTGCCCGCGCTCCCGAACTGCCCGCCCAGCCAGTCCTGCACCGAGCGCGCCCCGCCGCGGCGCAGGTGGCCGACGATATAGCCGCCCGTAAGGAATGAGCCATAATAGGCCGCATAGGCCAGTGTGCCTGCGATGCCGTAGAAATAGCCTAAGATCGCGGCGTTCATCAGGCTGCGGGCGAAAATCCATGTGGTGACTTGGCTTAGCACCAGCACCCAAAGCCCCGGTGCACGGCCCGCCGCGTTGGCCCCGCCAAAGAAGCCTTCGACCGTTGCGCGGCGCGGGGCCACCAGCAGGCTGGCAAGGATTATGGCCGCGAAAAGAAGGACAAGAACGGTGGTTTGCATGCGGACGGACCTTTTGCGAAAAGCTGACCCTCAAGGGTTAGCCGCCGCCCTCAATCCCCGCCAGCGCTGAAACCGCTGCTGTCAGGAATGTGATCCGATGCGAAGTGCAATGGCCGGGACGCGCGCCCCGGCCAAGCTCTGCTTACATGGTGAGATTGGTGCCGCCGCCATCCAGCAGCAGGTTCTGACCCACGATGAAGCCCGCGTGCTGCGAACAAAGGAACGCACAGGTCGCGCCGAATTCATCACGGGTGCCGTAGCGGCCTGCGGGAATGCGCGCCTGCCGCTCGGCGCGGGCCTCGTCCAGCGTGATACCCTTGGCCTTGACCACACCCGCATCCAGCGAATCCGCGCGGTCGGTGGCATGGATGCCCGGCAGCAGGTTGTTGATCGTGACCCCCTTGCCCGCGACCTGACGCGCGGTGCCCGCGACATAGCCCGTAAGCCCGGTCCGTGCCGAGTTACTCAGCCCCAAGACAGCAATCGGCGCGCGCACCGACTGGCTGGTGATGTTCACGACCCGGCCCCAGCCGCGCTCCATCATGCCGGGCACCAGCGCTTTGATCAACGCGATGGGGGCCAACATATTCGCGTCGAGCGCCTTGATGAAATCTTCGCGGTCCCAGTCATGCCACATGCCCGGAGGGGGGCCGCCTGCGTTGTTGACGAGAATGTCACAGCCCTCAGCGGCCTTGATGACCAGCGCCTGCCCCTCCTCGGTGGCCACATCCGCCGCCACGGTGACGACCTCGACGCCATAGTCCTGACGGATACGTTCTGCCGACGCCTCAAGCGCCTCGGCGCCGCGTGCGTTCATCACAAGGTTGACCCCTGCCGCCGCCAGCGCTTCGGCGCAGCCAAGGCCAAGCCCTTTGGACGAGGCACAGACCAGCGCCTTCTTCCCCTTGATTCCCAAATCCATTTTGCGATTCCTCCTGTGCATTTGCATATGCCTACCACGCCCTGCGGCCAATGCCAGCAAATCACCCGGGCCTTGACCCATCCGGGCCACAATTCTACCTTATCCCGCTGGCGAAAGCCCCAAAGCAAAGGCCCGTCATGTCCCGCACCCGCACCGCCCCTGCACAGAACATCGCCGTCTACCGCGCCGGGCAATTTTGCGCGAGCGACGGGGCGAATATGGGCGATACGCTGGGTTTTGCCGCCGAATTGGTGTTGGATGATGTTTATGAACTGGACCTTGCGGCAGAGCCACAGCGCCTGTCGTTACTGACCCAGCCGGGCGATCAATTGCGTCTTGCCGAGGATACCGGCGTGGGCACTCCCGGCGCGGACCTGCACCTTGATAGCCTGCTGACGCTGATGTCGCCCGACGGGCAAACCCAAGAGGCGCTGCTGCTGGTCGAGGTTGATGGCAAGGGCCACGCGGCTGAGGTGTACCTTTTGCCGCTAGGCCCGCTGACACCGCAAACGGGCTACCGTATTGTGGGCATCGACACCCAGACCGCACGTCAGAAATTCGGCCAACTCGCCTGCGTGTCCTTCACACGCGGCACCCATATCTCGCTCAGCACCGGAGAGTTGCGCCCCATCGAAGACCTTCGCGTCGGTGACCGTATCCTAACCCGCGACGACGGCGTTCAAACCCTACGCTGGATCGGTCAAAGCACCCTGCGCGCGGTGGGCGAATTCGCCCCGATCCGCATTCAGGCAGACACGCTGAACAACGAACATGACCTGATCGTCAGCCCCGACCACCGGCTTTTCATCTATCAACGCAGTGACGAGATGGGCGCGGGCCGGTCGGAACTGCTCGTGAAAGCGCGGCATCTGGTCAATGGTGACAGCGTGACGGTGCAGGACGGCGGCTTTGTCGACTACTTCCAACTGCTGTTTGACAGCCATCAGATCATCTATGCCGAGGGGATTGCCGCCGAATCCATGCTGGTCGACAGCCGAACCCGCTCTGTCCTACCGCCGGAAATGGCCGCGGCCTTGGGCGAGGTGATCCCCGGCCATTCCGACCTGCCCCACGCCGGGCTCGATCTGGCCGAGGCGCTGCTCAACCGCCCCGATGCGGCGGCGCTGCTGCGCAAAGCCTCAACCCGTTAGGGGGCCTCAACGGCATAGTGAAACTCTTCCCGGACGATCTTGCCGTCTTTCACGTGGTAAACGCCGATCTCTTCCATCTGAAAGCGGTCGCCGCTTTGCTTGTCGGTGGCGTCGACCTTGAAGACTGCGCTGAACTGCTCATCGCCGAAATAAAATGGGCCAGAGACTTCACTCGCGTGCTCTTCCATCGCGTTTTCCCACCAGTCGTGTTTGCCGTGGATCGCCTTGATCCCATGGGTCTCACGCCCCTGCCCGCCCATATCCGCGGCCTCTACCGAAACGGCATCTTCGGCATATAATTTATCTAGGTTCTCGCGCACCTTGGCGGCACCGGCCCGGGCGCCGTTTACCAACTCTTGAGCAATCTCTTTCAGTTCCATCGCAAATCCCTCCATGTACCACTTATGTTCTCACGCTAGGCCCAGAGCCGATTCGCAGCAATGGCCAGATTGCGCCCGGTCGCGGCGCAGCCTATATGGGGCGGATGTTGGACACGCCGCAAAACCGCCCCGCCCTGCCCGCCGAGATCGCGCGCCGTCGCACCTTTGCGATCATCAGCCACCCTGACGCGGGCAAGACCACGCTGACTGAAAAGTTCCTCCTGTTCGGCGGGGCCATTCAGATGGCTGGCCAAGTGCGCGCCAAGGGCGAAGCGCGGCGCACGCGGTCTGACTTTATGGCGATGGAAAAGGAC
The DNA here is from genome assembly GCF_001634775.1 of Sulfitobacter sp. HI0027. Lineage (NCBI taxonomy): Bacteria > Pseudomonadati > Pseudomonadota > Alphaproteobacteria > Rhodobacterales > Roseobacteraceae > Sulfitobacter > Sulfitobacter sp. HI0027. The sequence continues at coordinate 12,725 of NZ_LWER01000133.1, read as the reverse complement.
CGGGGGATTTCGGTCTCGGCCTCGGCCATGTCATTCGATTTTCACAGTGGCGACACCAACTACCGGTTCAACCTCGTCGACACACCCGGCCACTCGGACTTTTCCGAAGACACCTACCGCACGCTGACAGCGGTGGATGCCGCCGTGATGGTAATAGACGGCGCCAAGGGTGTGGAAAGCCAGACGCAGAAACTCTTTGAAGTCTGCCGGATGCGCGATCTGCCGATCCTGACCTTCTGTAACAAGATGGACCGCGAGAGCCGCGACACTTTTGAGATCATCGACGAAATCCAAGAGAACCTCGCCATTGACGTGACACCGGCAAGCTGGCCCATCGGCGTGGGCCGCGATTTCGTGGGCTGCTATGACATGCTGCGCGACCGTCTGGAACTGATGGACCGCGCCGACCGGAACCGTGTGGCTGACAGCATCAAGATCGAAGGGTTGGACGACCCCAAGCTGGCCGAACACGTCCCCGCCGCCCTGCTGGAAAAGCTGCGCGAAGATTTGGAAATGGCGCGTGAACTGCTGCCGCCTCTGGACCTCAAAGCGATGCACGAAGGGACGCTGACGCCGATCTGGTTCGGCTCTGCCATCAACTCTTTCGGCGTGCGCGAATTGATGGAGGGCATCGCCAAATACGGGCCGGAGCCACAGATCCAAGCCGCCACGCCGCGCCAGATTTTGCCCGAAGAAACAAAGGTTTCTGGCTTTGTCTTCAAAGTGCAGGCGAACATGGACCCGAAACACCGGGACCGCGTGGCCTTTGTCCGCCTCGCCTCGGGTCATTTCGAGCGGGGCATGAAAATGACCCATGTGCGCACGAAGAAACCGATGACAATCTCCAACCCTGTCATGTTCCTCGCCTCCGACCGCGAATTGGCGGAAGAGGCTTGGGCTGGTGACATCATCGGCATCCCCAACCACGGGCAGCTGCGCATCGGTGACACGCTGACCCAAGGCGAAGCGCTGCGTGTCAGCGGTATCCCCTCCTTCGCGCCCGAATTGCTGCAATCGGTCCGCGCGGGCGATCCGCTGAAAGCGAAACACCTTGAGAAAGCGCTGATGCAATTTGCCGAAGAAGGTGCCGCGAAAGTGTTCAAACCCTCCATCGGCTCGGGTTTTGTTGTGGGCGTTGTTGGCCAGTTGCAATTCGAAGTGCTCGCCAGCCGGATCGAGCTGGAATACGGGCTGCCGGTGCGGTTTGAGCCCTCACAATTCACTTCGGCCCGCTGGGTGAATGGCACGAAACAAGCCGTTGATAAGTTTACCGAAAGCAACAAACAGCACATCGCTCATGACCACGACGGCGACATCGTTTACCTTACCCGCCTGCAATGGGACATCGACCGGGTTGAGCGTGATTACCCGGATGTGAAACTTACCGCGACCAAGGAAATGATGGTCTGAATTAGCCTCTCCGGTATGGGTCGTAAGCCTTGATTTCGCGCGCAATCATGGCATTCTGGACCCAACCGGGGAGACACGATGACGACGACGACGAAATGGGGGCTGGTTGCCACAATTTTGGCCCCCGCTGACGAGATTAGACGCTTTGCCGCCTACCACCTTGAGGCAGGCGCGCATCGGCTCTATCTATTTCTCGACGCTGAGAACCCAGAGGCTTTCGACAGTTTGAAAGCCCACCCCAAGATCCGCGTCGTCACCTGCGATGATGCCTATTGGCAAAAGCTTTGCGGCAAACGCCCGCAAAAGCATCAGGTCCGCCAAAGCCAGAACGCCACCCGCGCCTATAACCGCGCGGATGATGTGGATTGGCTGATCCATATGGATGTGGATGAATTCCTTGTTGCCGAGCACCCTGTGGGAGAGGTGCTCGCCGCCCTGCCCGCAGCGCAAAAGATCGCCCGCATCCGCCCGATGGAGGCTTTGGCAGGCGATGCGACAGCCTTCAAATCCTTCATTCCAAACGGCCCGCAGCGGGCGCAGATCGTGTCGGCGCTTTACCCAACCTATGGCGAATACGTCAAAGGGGGATTCTTGAGCCATTTGGCCGGAAAGGTCTTTGTCCGCACCGGGATGGCCGACGTTCGCCTACAAATACACAACGTTTTTCAGAATGACGCGATGATTGAGGGGCCAGAGCAACAGCCCGGCATTGATCTGGCGCATCTGCACGCAAAAAGCTGGCCCGACTGGCTGGCCGCCTATCGCTACCGGCTGGAAAAAGGCTCTTACCGTTCCGATCTCGCCCCCAACCGACCCCGTGATCGCGGCGGGCTGTCGATGCATGAGCTTTTTTCCATGATCGAAGCCGAAGGGGGCGAGGCGGGATTACGCGCCTTTTTCAATGAGGTCTGCGCCGACACCCCCGAGTTGCGCGCAACCCTAAAGGCGAAGGGTTTGCTGCGCCTTGCCGATCTCGACCTTGATGCAAAGGTGTCGCGCCATTTCGCAAGTTAAGCGCCTGAGAGGCCAAGTGTTTGACGGCTGGGCTGCAACTTGCTATGCGCTTTCGCAACATGCCGCGGCATATGCCGCCCCTTGGGCCATTCGGGCCGGCTTGTATTGCTGCCGCGGGCCAAGTCAGTGTCCGCTCAACCCGGACGCACATGACAAAATTTACCGATCTAAACCTGAATGCCAAGGTCCTCAAAGCTGTTGTAGAGGCTGGCTACGAATCGCCCACACCTATTCAGGCGGGCGCTATTCCCCCCGCTCTCGAAGGCCGCGACGTCTTGGGCATTGCCCAGACCGGCACCGGCAAGACCGCCAGCTTCACGCTGCCGATGCTGTCGCTGCTCGCCCGTGGCCGCGCTCGTGCGCGGATGCCGCGCAGCCTCGTGCTCTGCCCCACGCGGGAATTGGCCGCACAGGTGGCCGAGAACTTTGACACCTATTCCAAGCACCTCAAGCTCACCAAAGCGCTGCTGATCGGCGGCGTGAGCTTTAAAGAGCAAGACAAGCTGATCGACAAAGGCGTCGACGTGCTGATCGCCACACCGGGCCGCCTGCTGGATCATTTCGAGCGGGGCAAGCTGATCCTCTCGGACGTGAAAGTCATGGTCGTGGACGAAGCCGACCGGATGCTCGACATGGGGTTCATCCCCGATATCGAACGGATCTTCGGCCTCACGCCCTTCACCCGTCAGACGCTGTTCTTCTCGGCCACCATGGCGCCCGAGATTGAGCGGATCACCAACACTTTTCTCAGCAATCCTAAGCGGATCGAAGTGGCACGTCAGGCCACCACGAGCGAGACCATCGAACAGGGCGTTGTCATGTTCAAAGCCTCGCGCAAGGACCGTGAAGCCACCGAGAAGCGCAAGTTGCTGCGTCTGCTGATCGACGCCGAAGGCGAGAAATGCACCAATGCGATCATCTTCTGCAACCGCAAGATGGACGTGGATACCGTTGCCAAGTCTTTGAAGAAATACGGCTATGACGCCGCCCCGATCCACGGCGATCTGGACCAAAGCCAGCGGACCAAAACGCTCGAAGGGTTCCGCGCTGGCGAACTACGTTTCCTCGTGGCCTCAGACGTTGCCGCGCGTGGGCTTGATGTGCCAAGCGTGAGCCATGTCTTCAACTTCGACGTGCCCAGCCACGCCGAGGATTACGTTCACCGCATTGGCCGCACCGGCCGTGCGGGCCGCGACGGCAAGGCGATCATGATCTGCCAGCCCCGCGACGACAAGAACTTTGAAGACGTCGAGCGTCTGGTGCAAAAGGAAATTCCGCGCATCGAGAACCCGCTTGGCAATGCCAAACCGGCAGAAGAGGCGTCTGACGCCCCGGCCAAAACCGATGACAAGCCCAAACGCACCCGGTCGCGCAGCCGTAAGTCGGACAGGCCACAGGCCGATAAGCCACAGGCTGAGCAACCGCAGGCGGACGCGCGCCAAACGGATAAGCACCAGACGGATAGGCCTCAGACGGACAAACCCGTTGAGACCTCCAATGAGGCCAAGCAACCGCAGGCCGAGGCACCGAAAGAGGCCAAAGCCGATGTGACCCCAGAGCGCGAAGCCGAAGGCACGCAGGGCGGGCGCAAATCGCAGCGCGGCGGCAACAATGACAAACCTTCGCGTGGTCGGGGCCGGAATGACAAACGCGGTGGCAACGACAACCGCGTCGTCGGGCTGGGCGATCACACCCCGGACTTCATCGGCCTAAGCTTCCGCGAGCGCATCTAAGACAGCCCCCGCGGGCATGAATTCGCCGCTGATCCCTGCCGGGATTGGCGGCTTTTCCGTCTGTGCTATGTGAGGGGAAACCTCTCAGATAGGACCATTATGCTGCGCCCTGCTCTCTTCGCCCTCACCCTTGCCCTGACCGCCCTTATCTCTGCCCCCGCCAGCGCCGAGCGCTGCCGGGCCGAGGTCAACGGCGCCGAAGTTGTCGTAGAGGCCGAGAATTTCGCCAATTTCGCCGAGGAAGTCGGCGCTCGCGAGCGGCTGATGAATTGGCCCGCGCGGAAATGGAGCAGCCTTTGGGGCGCCCCACCCGCCTGTGACAGCGGGGTGCTGTTCGACTACCTTGCCACCACCGTGCCGCTCAACCAGATCGACGGCTACTGCCTGACCGCCACACCCGAGGATGGGCATTTCCTGATCCCCGGCGCGCGGAACTATCGCGGCTATTGCAAAAAGACCTTTTGCGAACGGGTGAACACTACCAAGGAAGAGACCGTCGAGATCAGCAAGAACATCGCACGATCCGCGGTCGACACCATCAGCCAGCCGGACAACCTACGCGCCGTGGCGCATAAATCCGGGGCCTTCATTTTGACGGGAGGGGCATCCGCACTGAGCGCCAATCTGGCGACTACAGGCTCGACGCTGGCCACCGCGCTATCGACCCCCGCCGCCCTTGCGGCCACGGGGGTGAGCGTGGTCGCAGTGGGCGGCGCGGTCTATATGTGCAGCGGTGGGGAGGAGGTCAGCTCAGACGGCTGACCACCACGGTGACTTCGGGTTTCTTGCCGATTTCGTCGTAAGACGACTGACGTGCGACCTTTTTCAGACCGTCGTTCAGCTTGTCGTCATCCCGCAGGGTGGCGGCTTTCTGACGGTTCAGCCACTGGCTGAGGTCTTGTTCCAGCACATCCACAAGCGGTGCATTGGACCGGCCTGTCTCCGGCAGCCCCATCAGATCAACCCAAGGCTCGCCCAAGGGCTCATCATCCGCATCCAAAATCATGGTCACGGTGGCATGGCCGTTCAGCGCCATGCGGATACGGTCGCGGATCACACCATCCAGCGCGCCGACCTGAACCGACCCGTCCAGATACATGCGGCCCGTGTCGACATGTTCGACCACCTTGGGCTTGTTGCCCGACAGATCGATCATCATACCGTTCACGGCCAAAACGCCGGTGATGCCCTTGGCATTGGCGATCTTCACATGCTCGCGCAGGTGACGGTGCTCGCCGTGCATCGGGATCAGAACCTGCGGTTTGACGATGGCATGCAGCGTCTCAAGGTCCGGGCGGTTCGCGTGGCCCGACACGTGATAGAGCCCCGAGGAATCATCCACCACATCCACACCCTTTTCAGAGAACTGGTTGATGATGCCGATCACGCCACGCTCATTGCCCGGGATAGTCTTCGAGGAAAAGAGGAACAGATCGCCCTCTTTCAACTCGATGCCCTGATACTTCCCCCGTGCCAGCTGCGCAGAGGCCGCGCGGCGTTCACCTTGGCTGCCGGTGACCAGCAGCATCAGGTTCTCGCGCGGAATCGCCCGGGCATTTTCGGGAGAGATGACAGGCGGGAAGTCTGTCATCACACCGGTCTGGATCGAGGCTTCGACCATGCGGTTCATTGCACGGCCCAGCAGAACGATCGACCGCCCTGCCCGCGCGCCCGCTTCTGCCAGCGTTTTGACCCGCGCCACGTTGGAGGCAAAGGTTGTGGCGACGACCATGCCCTCGGCACTGCTGACCAGTTTTTCGATCTCCGGCCCAACTGTCGCTTCCGAGCGGCCGGGATGAGCGGAGAAAACATTTGTGCTGTCGCAGATCAGCGCATTGACGCCATCCTTGCAGACCTCGGCCCAAAGTGCGTCGTCAAAGGCTTCGCCGACGCCAGGGGTGCGGTCGATCTTGAAGTCGCCGGAGTGGATCGTGCGCCCCTCTGGCGTGTCGATGACCATGGCCGAGGATTCAGGGATCGAATGCGAGATCGGCAGGAAGCCCACTTTGAAGGGGCCTGCGGTGATCTGCTCGGGCCATGCGCTTACCGTGGTGACCGCATCTTCGGGGTGGCCGTGCTCAGACATCTTCCGGCGGGCGATATTGGCAGTAAAGGCACGCGCATATATCGGCGCTTTCAGCACCTCATAGGAATGCGCGATGGCGCCAATGTGGTCTTCGTGGGCGTGGGTGATAAAGATCGCTTCGATCTGATCGCGACGTTTCTTCAGCCAAGAGATGTCGGGCAGGATCAGGTCCACGCCCGGCGTGCTGTCCATGTCCGGAAAGGCCACACCTATGTCGACGACGATCAGCCGTTCTTTCCCGGGTTTGCCGTAACCGTAGACATAGGCGTTCATGCCAATTTCACCCGCCCCACCGAGGGGCAGATAGATAAATCGTTCGCTGCTCATATTATTCAGCTTTGTCCTTATTATAATCGTGGATCACGGTCAGGCCGTGCATCGTGAGTTCATCTTGATAATCATCGAACAGGTCGACTGCCTGCTGAAACAGCGGTGCCAGACCCCCCGTGGCGATAACGCGCATGGGTCTTGCACGTTCCGCCCTTATGCGCTCACATATCTCACGAACCAGTCCGACATAACCCCAAAAGACACCGGACTGCATACAGGCGACGGTATTGGTGCCAATGACGTTCTGAGGTTTGGAAATATCGACATGCGGCAGGGCGGCCGCAGCGTTGTGCAGCGCCTCTAGGCTGAGGTTCACCCCCGGCGCAATCACCCCCCCAATATAGGCGCCATCATCAGCGACCACGTCAAAGGTCGTGGCGGTGCCGAAGTCCACCACGATCAGGTCACCGCCATAGAGGTCATAGCCTGCCACTGTGTTCACCAAACGGTCGGGCCCGACCTGCGTGCCTGCATCCACGCGCACGTCAATGGGCAGCGCACACCCGGGTTTGCCCACCACGAAAGGGCGCGTGTGAAAGTAGCGGTCCGCCAAAACGCGCAGGTTGAACACCACCCGTGGCACGGTTGAGCTGATGATCATATCGGTGATGTCAGCGTCAATATTTTGCAGCCGCATCAGCGTGTTAAGCCAGACGTAATATTGATCCGCCGTGCGTTTCCATTCGGTCGAGGTGCGCCAAGTGGCGATAAACTCTTCCCCGTCCCAGATCGAGAACACGGTATTCGTGTTGCCGCAATCAATTGCCAGAAGCATGGTGCCTCCCCTCCCCCAGATTTTAGAAAAACACATCCGCTGCGGTGATGGGCACCGCGCCGTCGCGGGTGCGCAGGATCAGATTGCCTGCGCCGTCTACATCTTCGAAAACGCCGGTGATCTCATCGCGCATGGTGCGGGCAGTGATGACCTCTCCGAGCCGCGCGGCATGGGCGAGCCATGCGCTGCGGATCGTGACGAAACCATAGGTGGTGAATTGATCTTCCAGACCGGCATATTCTTGCGCAAGGATGTTAAGGAAATCTTCGGCGCTCACATTCGCCCCCGCTTCGCGGAGGGTCACCGCAGGCAGGGCGCGGGCTTCCAGCGTGCTCGCCTCTGGTCCATGGGCAAGGTTCACGCCGATGCCGATGGCCAGATGATCGCCCACACTTTCAAGCAGGATACCCGCAACCTTGCCGCCTCGCAGGAGCACATCGTTCGGCCATTTTAGGGCAAAGGCATCCTCGCGCCCGGTCACCCCGACGAAAGAGCGGTAAAGCGCCAGCGATGTCACGAAGGACCGCAGCGCGGCGACGCCCGGCGGTTCTTTGCGCGGCATCATCAGTGTGGCCGCGAAATTGCCGCGCGGCGTGGTCCAACTGCGGCCCCGGCGGCCCCGCGCGGCAGTCTGCTCCAGTGCGAGGATCCAAGTCGGCGCGGTCAGCTCTTGCTGTAACCGCGCCGCCTCTGAGAGGGTGGAATCGAGCGTGTCATAGACGCGCCGGCCATAGCCTTCCGGCCAGTGGCTCATGCGCTGATCCGGCCGATCGTCCGCCGCACCGCTCAGTTCACCAGCGACGCCGCAGCCGAGGCGGCCATGCCTTCGACACCGAACATGTTTGCGATCCCGACGATCATAATCACCGCCGACGCCATCAGCACCACGGTCAACACGCCACCGTTCTGGTGATCCAGCGTGTCAGAGCGCTCTTCGCCAAAGTACATGTAAAAGACGATCCGCAAGTAGTAGTAGGCACCGATCACACTGGCGATCACGCCCGCCACAGCGAGCCATGCCATATTGGCATCATAGGCTGCGCGCAGCACATAGAACTTGCCAAAGAAGCCCAGCATCGGCGGCACACCCGCAAGGCTAAAGAGCAGCACCAGCATCGCCAGCGCCCGGCCCGGATTGCTTTTGGCATACATGTTGAGCAGCGTGATATCAGTCACCGGCGCGCCGTCTTTCTGCATCAGCAAGATGAACGCAAAGGTGCCGAGGTTCATCGTCACATAGATCGCCATATAGACCAGCATCGCCTGCACGCCGAAGGCCGTGCCCGCAGCCAAACCCATCAGCGCATAGCCCATGTGGGCAATTGATGAAAAGGCCATCAGACGCTTGATGTTGGTCTGACCAATCGCGGCGACAGAGCCGAAGAACATCGACAGCACCGACAGCAGCGCCACGATCTGGCTCCAATCGTTGACGATCTGGCCGAAGGCGTCATGCATGACCCGCGCGAACAGGCCCATGGCGGCGACCTTGGGTGCCGTGGCAAAGAAGGCCGCAATCGGGGTGGGCGCACCTTCGTATACGTCCGGTGTCCACATGTGGAACGGCACGGCGGAAACTTTGAAGGCAAGGCCCGAAATCAGGAAGACCAGACCAAAGAGGAGCCCAAGCGAGGTGCCGCCGGTTTGCGCCGTGGTGATGATGCCCGCGAAAAGCGTGGTCCCGGCGTAGCCATAAACGAGCGACGCACCATAGAGCAGCAGGCCCGAGCTAAGTGCGCCGAGCACGAAATACTTGAGGCCCGCCTCTGTGGACTTGACCGAGTCGCGGCGCAGCGAGGCCACGACATAGAGCGCTAGCGATTGCAGCTCCAACCCCATGTAGAGCGCCATCAGGTCGCCTGCACTGACCATCATCATCATGCCGACAACAGCCAAGGCCACCAGCATCGGATATTCAAACCGCAGCAAACCGCGCAGTTTCATATAGCTTTCGGACATGACCAAGACAGCCGCCGCCGAGAGCAGGATCGCCACTTTCGCAAAGCGCGCGAAGCTGTCGTCGATGAACATGCCGTGGAAGGCGATGTTGGTGGTGCCGTCGCCGGACATGGCCACCCAAGCAGCCAGCAGCACCATCACCACCGCGGTCACCCAGACGAGCACCCCGGCGGCCTTGTCTTTCGACGTATAGACCGCGCCAAGAAGGCCAAGCAGGGCAAACCCCGCAAGTACAATCTCGGGCAGAATGATGTTCAGATCAGCGGAAATCATGCGCCAAGTCCTTCTTAATGCGAGGCATCGGCGGTCTGCACAGCGGCCTCAGCCGCCTCCAGCGCCATGTCGTAATTGTCAACGAGAGCAGCCACCGACGGCCCGATCATATCCAGCACCAGCGCCGGATAGACGCCCAAGATCAGGGTCATCGCCACCAGCGGCGCAATGATCCATTTCTCACGCGCGGTCATATCGGTGATCGCCTTGAGGCTTTCTTTGATCAGGTCGCCCATCACCACGCGGCGATAGAGCCAGAGTGCATAGGCCGCCGAAAAGATCACCCCGGTCGTGGCCACAGCCGCCACCCAAGTGTTCACTTGGAACGTCGCCATGAGCGTCAGGAATTCACCCACGAAGCCAGATGTGCCCGGTAGGCCCACGTTCGCCATGGTGAAAAACATAAAGACCAGCGCATAGGCGGGCATGCGGTTCACCAGGCCGCCGTAAGCGTCGATCTCTCGGGTGTGCATCCGGTCATAGATCACGCCGACGCTGAGGAAAAGCGCGCCAGAGATGAAGCCGTGGCTGATCATCTGGAAAATCGCGCCATCAATCCCCTGCTGGTTCGCCGCAAAGATCCCCATGGTCACGAAACCCATGTGTGCGACCGAGGAATAGGCGATCAGCTTTTTCATGTCCTGCTGCACCAGCGCCACCAGCGAGGTATAGACGATGGCAATGGCCGACATCCACAGGATCAGCGGCGTCATCACCTCGGACCCGACGGGGAACATCGGCAAGCTGAAGCGCAGGAAGCCGTAGCCGCCCATCTTGAGCAGGATTGCCGCCAGCACCACAGAACCCGCCGTCGGGGCCTGAACGTGTGCGTCGGGCAGCCATGTGTGCACTGGCCACATCGGCATCTTGACCGCGAAGCTGGCAAAGAAGGCGAGGAACATCAGTGTCTGCATGCCGCCGACGATCTGAATCCCCAGCAGCTCAAAGCTCTCGGAGCCGAAGTTGTGGGTCAGCAGGCTGATCTCGCAGCCGCCGATGCAGGTCGTGCCCGCCTCAGTGAACATCGCGACCATCGCCACCAGCATCAGCACCGAGCCGAGGAAGGTATAGAGGAAGAACTTGAAGCTCGCGTAGATACGCTCTTTCCCGCCCCAGATGCCGATGATCAGGAACATCGGGATCAGACCCGCCTCAAAGAAGAGGTAAAAGAGCACCAGATCCAGCGCCATGAACACGCCGAGCATCAGCGTTTCCAAGAGCAGGAAGGCGATCATGTATTCCTTGACGCGGTGCTCGACGTTCCAGCTTGCCGCGATAACCAGCGGCATCATGAAGGTGGTCAGCATCACGAAAAGGATCGAGATGCCGTCGACGCCAAGGCGGTACTTCAGACCCAGAAGCCAGTCGGCTTCATCCACGAACTGGAAATCGGTGTTCAACGGATCGAACTCGAACAGCACGAAGAGCGAGATCAGGAAGGTGACCGTCGTGGTGATGAAGGCCAGCCATTTCGCGTTGCGCCCGGCAGCGGCATCGTCGCCCCGCAGGAAGACCGCGAGGATCAGTGCAGCGAAGGCCGGAATGAATGTGATGATTGAAAGCAGATGCGTATCCATCAGTTCGCTCCTCCGCTCATCGTCATCCATGTTACCAGAACGGCGATGCCGATCACCATGGCGAAGGCATAGGTGAAGATATAGCCCGTCTGTGCCTTACCCGCGAGGCGGGTGAAGAAGGGGATGATCCCCATGGCGACGCCATTGAGCGTGCCGTCGATCACAGTGCCATCGCCGCGTTTCCACAGGAACCGGCCGATCGTTTTGGCGGGACGCACGAAAATCACGTCGTAAACCTCATCAAAGTACCATTTGTTTTTCAGGAACAGGTAAAGCGGGCGTTGGTTTGCCGCCAAACGTCCCGGGACGGTCGGGCTCCAGATATAGAACCACAGGGCCATGACCAGACCGGCCAGCATCGCGATAAAGGGCGAGACCTTAACCCAAGTCGGGGCGGCGTGCGCGTCATCCAGCACGTGGTTGTCGGGCGCAAAGTAAAGCGCCCCCTCACCCGGTGCACCGCCAAAGGCTTCGTGCTGCGCGCCCGCGTCCTGCTGGCCTTCGACCAAAGCGTCGGCACCGTGATCGCCGTCGACCGGGCCGGTGGCACCGTGGTCATCCTCGGCCCCTTCGACATGGGCGTCGCCGCCTTCGGCCATTTCAGCCATCGGGATGCCGTAGAATTTGCCAACCTGATCTGCATGGCCAAAGAAGCTGCCGTACCAAACCATCCCAGCAAAGACCGAGCCGAGCGCCAGAACGCCAAGGGGGATCAGCATGACCATCGGGCTCTCGTGGGCGTGCTCATGCGTGTGCTTGTTGCCACGCGGTTTGCCGAAAAACGTGAGGAAAATCAGACGCCAGCTGTAGAAGCTCGTCATCGCCGCGGCGATCACCAGCATCCAGAAACCATACATCGACCCACCGCCCCAAGCGCTTTCGATGATCGCGTCTTTCGACAGGAAGCCCGCGAAACCGATATACGTCAGCGGGATGCCAACACCGGTGATCGCCAACGTGCCGATCATCATCGCCCAGAAGGTATAGGGGATTTTCTTACGCAGGCCGCCGTAGTTGGTCATGTCCTGCTCATGGTGCATCGCGTGAATGACCGAGCCCGCGCCCAAGAACAGCATCGCCTTAAAGAAGGCGTGGGTGAACAGGTGGAACATCGCCGCCGAGTACATGCCGACGCCAGCCGCCACGAACATATAGCCAAGCTGTGACATGGTCGAATAGGCGATCACACGTTTGATGTCGGTTTGCACAAGGCCGATGGTCGCCGCGACAAAGGCGGTTGTCGCACCGATGACTGTGACAAAGGCCATCGCTTCGGGCGCAAATTCCATCACCGGCGACATGCGGCAGACGAGGAAAACACCTGCCGTCACCATGGTCGCCGCGTGGATCAGCGCCGACACAGGTGTCGGACCTTCCATTGCGTCGGGCAGCCAAGTGTGCAGGAACAATTGCGCCGACTTACCCATCGCGCCGAGGAAGAGCAGGAAGGCGATCAGGTTCGCCGCATTCCAATCGTTCCACAGGAAAGTCACCGTCTGCTCAGCCAAGTCGGGCGCTGCGGCAAAGATATCATCAAAGCGGATCGAGTCCGTCAGCATATAGAGGCC
>NZ_LWER01000132.1:0-64219 GCF_001634775.1 Sulfitobacter sp. HI0027 | reverse complement strand
GCAAGACATCCTGATTGCGGTCGTAGATGGTCTCAAGGGCTTCCCTCCCTCTCATCGAAACTGCGTTTCGACTGCCGGGCAACGGATGCCATCACAGCAGCCTTTCCGGACACGGCCGTGCAAACGTGCATTGTTCATCTCGTGCGCCATTCGCTGAACTTCTGTGCTTGGAAAGATCGCAAGGAGGTGGCAGCCGATCTGCGGCGGATTTACAGCGCCCCTACAGCCGATCAAGCTGGCTTGGAGTTGGATGCCTTCGAGGAAAAATGGGCCGGGAAATATGCCTCCATCGCACCGGCCTGGCGCAGAGCTTGGCAGGAAGTGATCCCGTTCTTTGCTTTTGATCCTGCCATCCGGAAGATCATCTACACCACCAACGCCCCCTCTCGGCAGCATGCTTTGCATGCGCCTGCCGGGCAATGATTGAAAGCTTGAACCGTGTATTCCGCAAATCGATCAAGACGCGGGGATCGTTCCCGACCGAAGACGCTGCAACGAAGCTGATCTACTTGGCGATCCGCAACTTTGAGAAAGGCGGCCGGAATGTTCGAGAATGGTTTGCGGCCCGCAATCATTTCGCCATAATGTTCGAGGATCGCTTCAATGCGTGACTGTATCTAAAACCCGCATGGGCCAGGCCAGATACACAAAGTTCATGACACTCCCCGGCCCGGAATCAAGCCGCAGGCGCCGGGCCATCGTCTGTCCGCCCGTCACGCCAGAGGCGTGCCGATATACACTGGCGCACCTTTGGTGCGACCGGGTTGGCGATTTGATGAGGCTGAGTGCGCGTCTAGTAGGTCACCCCAAGGCTGCACCATAAAGTGGCACGAAGCCACCTGAACATCGCCACCCCACGGGCAGACACTGACCCGCCCTCCTCACACTTGTCCTTAACCCCAAGTCAGTCTATGCCGCCCCTGACCCATCCCCTGTCCTAAAAAGGTGCGCGCATGATCCCCCGCTACTCCCGTCCCGATATGGTTGCCGTTTGGTCGCCGGAAACGAAATTCCGCATCTGGTTCGAGATCGAAGCCCATGCCTGCGACGCGATGGCCGATCTGGGCACCATCCCGCGCGAGAATGCCGACGCCGTGTGGAAAGCCAAAGACGTTGAATTCGACGTGGCCCGCATCGACGAGATTGAGGCCGTCACCAAACATGACGTCATCGCCTTCCTGACCCACTTGGCCGAACATGTCGGCAGCGATGAGGCGCGTTTTGTGCATCAGGGCATGACCTCCTCGGACGTGCTCGACACCTGTTTCAACGTACAGCTGACCCGCGCCGCTGATCTGCTGCTGGACGGCATGGACAAGCTGCTGGCCGCGCTGAAGAAACGCGCGCTTGAGCATAAAGACACCGTCCGCGTGGGCCGCAGCCACGGCATCCACGCCGAGCCGACAACCATGGGCCTGACCTTTGCCCGCTTCTATGCCGAGATGGACCGCAACCGCGCCCGCCTCGTCGCCGCGCGTGAGGAAATCGCCACCGGCGCGATCTCGGGCGCTGTCGGCACTTTCGCCAATATCGACCCCCGCGTCGAAGAGCATGTCTGCGAGAAACTGGGCCTCAACCCTGAGCCGATCTCGACCCAAGTCATCCCGCGCGACCGTCACGCGATGTTCTTTGCCACGCTCGGCGTCATTGCCAGCAGCATCGAAAACGTGGCGATTGAAATCCGCCATATGCAGCGCACCGAAGTGCTCGAAGGCGCGGAATTCTTCTCCATGGGGCAAAAAGGCTCCTCGGCCATGCCGCATAAGAAAAACCCGGTGCTGACCGAGAACCTCACTGGGCTTGCCCGTCTGGTGCGCATGGCCGTGGTGCCGGCGATGGAGAACGTGGCGCTTTGGCATGAGCGCGATATCTCGCATTCATCCGTCGAGCGTGGCATCGGGCCTGACGCGACTGTCACGCTGGACTTTGCCCTGCACCGTTTGGCAGGGGTGATCGACAAAATGCTCGTCTTCCCCGAGAACATGCTGGAGAACATGAACAAATTCCCCGGTCTGGTGATGAGCCAGCGGGTGCTTCTGGCCCTGACCCAAGCTGGCGTAAGCCGCGAAGACGCCTATTCCATGGTGCAGCGCAACGCGCTGAAAGTCTGGGAAGAACGTCTTGATTTCCGCGAATTGCTGCTGGCCGATGAAGAGGTCGTCGCGGCCTTGGGCGAAGATGGCATTAACGAAAAATTCGACATGGGCTATCACACCAAACATGTCGACACGATCTTCAAGCGCGTCTTCGGCGCGTGATGCGATCATCGTAATGCTTTGAGATTGGCGCGGACGGGTGTACCCTGTCTGCGCCTGTCAAAGGAGCAAACGACATGAAACTCGCACTGACACTCGGCGCCCTCATGGCGCTCACGGCCCCCTCCCTCGCCCTTGCATCGGGCTGCGTCCATGACAAACAGGTCATGACCTGCGCCGAGGGGATGAAACTCGACATCAGCAGCCGCACCTGCGTGCCAGACGCCACCACCTGAGGTTTTCACGGGCGGCAGGGTTTCCCATTGCTGGATCAGAGGGCCGCGCCTTGGCGGCCCTCGCGGCTGCGACTGCGCGGCCCTTCGACGGCTGACCCCGGCCTATGACGCGCAGGATGGCTTGTTGCGCAGGGCGGCGCAGGCTATGTCAGGAAAACTTTAACAGCCTGTCAGAGCCCATGTCGGACCAAGCCCCCCAAGTCAAAAAGCCCTATCCCTTCGGTCGCCGGGCGCGCCATTACCTGAGCAATCTGCTGATCGTCGGGATCATTCGCACGGCTTTGGCCCTGCCCTATAAGGCGCGGCTCAGCTTTGTCGGCAGCTTGGTACAGCATGTCTTGGCGCCGCTGGCGGGCTACCGCCGCCGTGCGCTCGACAATCTTGAACATGTCTGGCCCGAGATGCCGCTCGCCCGTCGCGAGGAAATTGCCACGCGCTGTCTCAACAATCTGGGGCGGTCTTTCATCGAGAATTACTCGGCCGATGATTTCCCCAAACGCATGGCCGATGCCGAGCCACGCGGCCCCGGCATGGCGGCGCTGGAGGAGGCCAACCGCACCGGCCAGCCGGTGATCTTGGTGACCGGGCATTACGGCAATTACGAAGCGGCGCGGGCGTCCCTCGTGGCGCGGGGCTATGACATCGGCGGGCTCTACCGCGAGATGAAGAACCCTTATTTCAACGCCCATTACGTCAAAACGCTCGAAGCCTTCGGCGGGCCAGTGTTTCCGCAAGGGCGGCGCGGCACGGCGGGGTTCGTGCGGCATCTGAAACAGGGCGGTCGGCTGGTGCTGCTGTTTGACCAACATGTGATCCGCGCGCCAATCCTCGACTTTATCGGCAAACCTGCCCGCACCGCGATCTCGGCGGCGGAGCTGGCGCTGCGCTATGACGCGCTGTTGATCCCGTTCTACGGCATTCGCCAAGACGATGGGGTCCGCTTTGACGTGGTGCTTGAAGCGCCGGTGCCTCATAGCGATCCGATGACCATGACGCAGGTGCTGAACGACAGCCTGACCGCGCAGGTCACCAAAACGCCAGAGCAGTGGTTCTGGGTGCACCGCCGCTGGCGTCCGCACGAAACCTAATCTTTGCGCGCCTACTTGATGCGCGCTGCTGCGAGAATTGCGCCCGGACCGCCCGGCTCTTGGCGTTGAACAATCACCACAACGGGCTGATTCCCTTTGGTTTTTGCTGTCAGCGACAGCGGCGCTGACCCGTCCCAATCCGCCAAAACCTGCCAGCCCCGCACGACATTGCTGTGTTCCATGACATGGCCTGCATTCTCGCCGCGGGTGACCTTGGTCCGCTCCATCGGCGAATAGCGCAACATATGGACATGCATCGGCCCCGCAGCGGCGTCGGTCAGGGGTTTCGCCGTGATATCAACTGTCTCACCCGACCGCGTGAGCGTCAGCGCCACCTGAGGCGCGGCCTCGGCGTGCTGCTCCACCGCGTCCATCAGCTTCATCGGTTTGGCGCCCACAATGTCGGTCTGACCCTGCACGATAAACTCGGGCGTGTACACACTGCGCCGCCCGCCCACGGCGGCATAGCCGCGCTGTCGCTCGGCATGGGCCGGGTCGCCAAAGGGGTCTTCCCAACCGATATAATCCCAGTAATCCACGTGCAGCGCCAAGGCGATAATGTCCTCCCGATCGGCCAATTCGGCGAGCATTTCATCGGCGGCGGGACAAGAGGAACAGCCCTGAGAGGTAAAGAGTTCGACCACCACAGGCTGATCCTGCTCGGCCTGCAACGGGGCGGCCAGCAGCGAAAACGCGGCGAGAACGGGATAAATCAGGGGCTTCATAAAATTCCAGACGGATCAATATCGCGGTGATGGCATTGGTCTAACGGCTTGGCGGGTGAAACACCAATCAACCTTTGTTGAGACGCCCGTTAGCGCCCACAGAGGGCTTTGCGCAGACTGCCCCCTTTAATCTCGGTACACAATGGTATACAAATTCGCGCGAAACCACCTGATAACAGTTGAACCGCCGCGCCCGTAGTGGCATTGAGACGACAATCTAGCCACCCATCAGACCCCGAAGGGAGCCCGCCATGACAATCCAAGTCGGTCACGACAGTGCCAAGACACGCAAGACCCTCTCCGTTGGCAGCCAGAACATCGCCTACTATTCCATCCCCGCTGCCGAGGCTGCGGGCTTGGGCGATTTCTCCAAATTGCCAGCGGCGTTGAAAGTCGTTCTGGAAAACATGCTGCGTTTCGAGGACGGCAAGACCGTCACTCAGGACGACATTAAGGCATTTGCCGAATGGGCGACCAAAGGCGGCAAGAACCCCCGCGAAATCGCCTACCGCCCTGCCCGCGTGCTGATGCAGGACTTCACCGGTGTTCCGGCTGTGGTTGACCTTGCCGCGATGCGCGACGGTCTGGTGGCGCTTGGTGGCGACGCGGATAAGATCAACCCGCTGAACCCTGTTGATCTGGTCATCGACCACTCCGTCATGATCGACGAATTCGGCAACCCGCGCGCGTTTCAGATGAACGTCGACCGCGAGTATGAGCGCAATATCGAGCGTTATACCTTCCTCAAGTGGGGCCAGAAAGCGTTTAACAACTTCCGCGTTGTGCCCCCCGGCACCGGCATCTGCCACCAGGTGAACCTTGAGTATCTCAGCCAGACCGTTTGGACCGACAAAGACCAAAACGGCGAGGAAGTCGCCTACCCCGACACGCTCGTCGGCACCGACAGCCACACCACCATGGTCAACGGCGCTGCCGTTCTGGGCTGGGGCGTTGGCGGGATCGAAGCCGAAGCCGCGATGCTGGGCCAGCCGATCTCCATGCTGATCCCCGAAGTCATCGGCTTTGAGCTGACAGGCCGCATGATGGAAGGCACCACCGGTACCGACCTCGTGCTGAAAGTCGTGGAAATGCTGCGCGAAAAGGGCGTGGTCAGCAAATTCGTCGAGTTCTACGGCGAAGGTTTGGATCACCTGCCGCTGGCAGACCGCGCGACCATCGCCAACATGGCGCCTGAATATGGCGCGACCTGTGGCTTCTTCCCAATCGACGACGAGACCCTGCGTTACCTGACCAACACAGGCCGCGACAAGGATCGTGTGGCGCTGGTCAAAGCCTATGCCCAAGAGAACGGCATGTGGCGCGATGCGAACTATGCGCCGGTCTACACCGACACGCTGTCGCTCGACATGGGCACCATCGTGCCTGCAATCTCGGGCCCGAAACGCCCGCAGGATTACATCGCCCTCGACAGCGCGCACACCGCATTCGCCGAATACGTCAAAGGCATCCGCGAAGGCAAAGACACCTCCGCGAACTCGGAAATCCGTTGGGAAGGCGAAGGCGGCCAGCCCGAACCGCAGGACATCCCCGGTGACGAAGGTCATCACAACCGCGGTTTTGTCGCCACCGAGGATGGCAACTACCAGCTGCATGACGGCTCCATCGTGATTGCCTCGATCACGTCCTGCACCAACACCTCGAACCCCTATGTCATGATCGGCGCGGGCCTCGTGGCACGCAAAGCGCGTGAACTGGGCCTCACCCGCAAGCCTTGGGTCAAGACATCGCTGGCGCCGGGCTCGCAGGTCGTGTCGCATTATCTTGAGGCCGCTGGCCTGCAAGAAGACCTCGATGCGATCGGCTTCAACCTCGTGGGCTATGGCTGCACCACCTGCATCGGCAACTCCGGCCCGCTGGAAGCACCGATCAGCAAAGCGATCAACGACTATGACCTGATCGGCACCTCGGTCCTCTCGGGCAACCGTAACTTCGAAGGCCGCATCAGCCCTGACGTGCGCGCCAACTACCTCGCCTCCCCGCCCCTCGTGGTGGCCTATGCGCTGGTGGGTGACATGAACCACGACCTGACAAACAGCCCGCTGGGTCAGGACAAGAACGGCAACGACGTTTACCTTAAAGACATCTGGCCCTCGACGCAGGAAGTCGCTGAACTGGTCGAACAGACCGTGACGCGCGAAGCCTTCCAAGAGAAATACGCCGATGTCTTCAAAGGCGACGAGAAGTGGCAGTCGGTCGAAACCACGGACAGCAAGACCTACGACTGGCCGCCAACCTCGACCTACGTGCAAAACCCGCCCTACTTCCAAGGCATGTCGCCAGAGCCGGGCGTGATCTCCAACATCGACGGCGCGAAAGTGCTGGCGGTGCTGGGTGACATGATCACCACCGACCACATCTCGCCCGCCGGTTCCTTTAAGGAAACCACCCCTGCGGGTCAGTACCTGACAGAGCGTCAGGTGCCGGTGCGGGAGTTCAACTCCTACGGCTCCCGTCGTGGTAACCACGAAGTCATGATGCGCGGCACCTTCGCCAACATCCGCATCAAGAACGAGATGCTCGACGGCGTTGAGGGCGGTTACACCAAAGGCCCCGATGGCGCGCAGACCTCGATCTTTGATGCCGCGATGGCGCATCAGGAAAACGGCACCCCGCTGGTGATCTTCGGTGGCGAACAGTACGGCGCGGGCTCATCGCGTGACTGGGCCGCCAAGGGTACAGCCCTGCTGGGTGTGAAGGCCGTGATCGCCGAGAGCTTTGAGCGTATCCACCGCTCCAACCTCGTCGGCATGGGCGTCATCCCGTTTGAGTTCACCGGCGGCGACACCCGCAAATCGCTGGGCCTGACCGGCGAGGAAACCGTGTCGATCAGCGGGTTGGACACGATCAAGCCGCTGCAGGAAGTGCCCTGCACGATCACAATGGCCGATGGCAGCACCAAAGAGATCACGCTGAAGTGCCGCATCGATACCGCGATTGAGATCGAATACATCGAACACGGCGGCGTGCTGCACTACGTGCTGCGCAACTTGGCGAAATCGGCCTAAGCGCCAATCGCCCTCGCGAACTGATCCAAGGAGCGGCCCCCAGCGGGCCGCTCCTTTTCTTTTTGCCCCAAGCCCCTGCGCGGGAACCTGCCTGCCGATCACGGGTTGCCCCTGTAAGACGATCGCGTGCGGGGAAGGCAAAGCAATGATAGCAGGTTACGCGCTTGGCGCTTTGGGCGCGCTGATCCTAGCTATCGTGCTGCTGGACTTTCTCTATACCGCCATCGGTGCCGCCCCTGTCGCGCCCTTGTCGGAGCGGGTTGCACGGGCGGCGTTCTTCGTCTTTTCCAAAATCATGCCAGAGGGCAACGCCCGCCACCGCCTCTCTGGCCCGGTGGTGATGACAGCCATTGCGGTGACATGGATCATACTCGTCTCGCTTGGCTGGACCTTGGTCTTTCAGATAAGCCGCGAGGCCGTGGTGATGACCGAAAGCGAACGCCCGGCGGGCTTTCTGCGCGATTTCGCATTCGTCGGCCATCTGCTCTCAACCCTCGGCGGCGGGCCGTTTCAGACCGAAAACCCCTTTTGGCTGGTGCTGTCGGTCCTTGCCGGGGTCAACGGTATGGTGATCCTCACGCTGTCGGTCAGCTTTGTGCTGTCGACCACCACCACCGTGGCCCAAGCGCGCGGGCTGCTGACCAAAGCGTCCATGTTTGCAGCCGATAGCAACGAGATGAACACCATCATCCTGCCTGAGCTTGCCGATCTGGTGTCGAACCTCAACGCGATGCAATTCGCGCTCTACTACAGTGCCGAACACCCTGCCCGCCGCGTGCCCGCGGCGATGGTCGAGATGGCCCAGCGGGTCGCACCCTACCCCGAACAGATGCGCCGCCTGCGCATCGCACTAGAGCCGCTGCCCGATTTTACCGCGCCTGAGGGCACCTTGGATCAACTGACCGATGCGCAGTTCATCGCCCGACTGCAAGACTGGGCGCGGCAGTATTCACTTTGAGCGCGAGGAACAGAACACCCTGCGAGCCGTTGATCTTGACGCACCCAAGCGAAAGGACACCTCATGAGCCCGAAAATCACCGTTCTTTTCTATTCCACCTATGGCACAAACCACGCCATCGCTGAGGAAGCCGCCCGCGCCGCCAAAGAGGCAGGCGCCGAGGTCCGCCTCCGCCGCTGTACCGAAACCGCGCCAAGAGCCGTTGTCGACGGACAGGATGCTTGGCGCGAACAGTTGGACAAGATGAAAGACATCCCCGAGGCCAAGCCCGAAGATATGGAATGGGCCGATGGCTATTTCATCTCTGTCCCGACGCGCTTTGGCGTCGCCGCCAGCCAGTTCCGCGCCTTTATCGATACGCTGGGGCCGCAGTGGCAGTCAGGCGCGCTGGCCAATAAGGCAGTCACCGCGACCACCTCTGCGCAGAACCCACATGGGGGGCAGGAAACCACGATCCAGTCGATCTATGTCACCGCCATGCACTGGGGCGCGATCATCGTGCCGCCGGGCTATGCCGATGGGGTGAAGTTTGAAGACGGCGGCAACCCCTACGGCTATTCCTGCGAACCCGGCCCGCTGGATGAAACCGGCAAGAAATCCGTCGCCTTCCAAGCCAAACGTCTGGTCGAATTCGCAGGCAAGATCAGCGGCTAAGCGCGTCTTGCAATGCCGGGAGGAACCGCTGCTCATAGTCGCTGCCGACCAGCGGCCCGGCAAAGCGGAACAGCACCGTGCCGTCCCCGCCAACGATGAATGTCTCTGGCGGGGCGGTGACACCCCAATCAATCGCCACCCGCCCTTGGGGGTCGAACCCAACCCCGGCAAAGGGGCTTTTTTCGTCTTCCAGATAGGCGCTGGCGTTCTTCTCGGTATCTTTGAAGTTCACGCCGATGATGTTCATCCCCTCGGCCTGCAATTCCAGCAGCTTGGGGTGTTCGGCTCGGCAAGGCGGGCACCAGCTTGCCCAAAAGTTCACAAGGCTCACCTCCCCCCCGCGCAGCATGTTGTCGGTGGCCTGCGGATAGCCCGGCAGCGCGGCCTCGGGCATCGCGGGCGCTTGTTGCCCGACCAACGTAGAGGGCAACCCCTCGGGGTCAGCGCGGTACATGCCGACCGCCGCCAGCGCCACAAAGGCCGCGAAGATCAGCGGCGGGGCGATCATCATGGGAGAGAGTTTAGCCACGGCGTCCGGCCTCCGCTTCGACCTCTTCTAAAGCGCGGCGTGCCGCCCGGCCCCGCAGCAGGGTCAGCCCCACCAATGCGGCCAACAGCAGCAGCGACACACCATAGGCCGAGAGCACCTCGGCCGCATATTTTCCAAGTTCCGGCATCACGCCCCCCTGTTCATCCGCGCTCGCAGCGCCGCCGTACGGCGCAGGCGAATTTCGGTGCCCGTGCGGTAGACCACCAGTGCCAGAAACAGCAGGCCGAAGCCGATCATCGCCAGCAACAAAGGATAGAAAAACACATCCGCCACGCTGCGGTTGCCCGTGGCCACGGGGATCGACGTGCCTTGATGCAGCCCTTGGTTCCAAAACTGCACCGCATAGCGCGATAGCACCGCGAAGACCGAGCCAACGAGGCAGAGGACCGATGTCAGATCGGCAGCGGTGTCTGGGTCTTCGACCGCCTGCCACAGCGCGATATAGCCAAGGTAGAACAAAAACAGGATCAGAAACGACGTCAGCCGCGGATCCCACGCCCACCATGTGCCCCACATCGGCTGACCCCAGATCGCACCCGTCACCAGCGCGATTAACGTCATGACCAGCCCCACGGGGGCCGCGGCCTTGGCCGCCAAGGCGCTGACGTGGTGCCGACGGATCAGCCAAATCAGCGAGGCAACGAGCATCATAAACCATGCATTGATCGCCATCAGGGCGGCAGGCACATGCAGATAGATGATCTTGACCGTGCTGCCTTGGCGCGCGTCATCGGGCGTGCCGAAAAACCCCCAAAGCAGGCCGACGCTTACAAAGACTGCCGCCAGCGCCCAAAGCACAGGCTGCACACGCTCTGAAAGCGCAAGGAATTTGACCGGGTTTGCGTATTGCCAAAGGGACATGCGGACTACCTATCGCGCGGGTGGGTGGTGCTCAATGCACAAATACTTGGGGCACAATTTCTTGGGTCATCGCAACCCCATCCGAAGCACCGCCGCTGCGGCAAATGGCATCAAGGCCACCACAGCCAGCGTCAGCCCCGCCAGCATCAAAAGCGGCGTCGTGGCATCCAGCCCCGCGCTGCCACGCCGCGCAACCTCGGCCCCGAAAATCAGCGTCGGGATATAAAGCGGCAGTACAAGCAGCGACAGCAGCAGACCACCGCGTTTGATCCCAACCGTCAGCGCCGCGCCGAACATGCCGATCACCGACAGCGCGGGGGTGCCGAGTGCGAGCGACGCGAGCAGCCACAGATGACCGGGCGCCGCGAGTTGCAGCATCACCCCAAGGAAAGGCGCCGCCAGCACCAACGGCAGACCTGTGGTCAGCCAATGCGCCAAAACCTTGATCGCCAGCGCCCCTTCGAGGGGCAGAGGTGCGGTGAGCAGCAGTTCGAGAGAGCCATCTTCGAGGTCGAGCGCCAGCAGACGGTCGAGCGACAATAGGCAGGCCAACAGCGCTCCGAGCCAGAGCACACCGGGGGCAATCGCGCGCAGAAGCGCGGCCTCTGGCCCAACGCTAAAGGGCACCAGCATCGTCACGATCAGGAAAAACGCCAACCCAAGGCCAAAGCCTCCGCCCGCGCGCAGCGCTAGCCGCAGATCCCGTAGCAACAGCGCCTTCATAGAAACGCCGCGTCGCTGGCGCCGAGATCGGCATCGGGGACCGCGCGAAAGGTGCTGATATCAAGCACACGGGCATCGACCCCCAGATCAATATGCGTGGCCATTAGGGCCGATCCCCCCGCCGCGAGATGCCGGCGCAGAACGCTGCCGAAGAGCGCGACAGCATCCGCATCGAGCGAAACCGTCGGCTCATCCAACACCCAAATCGGCCGCCCGGTGACCAACAGCCGCGCCAGCCCCAGTCGCCGCTTTTGCCCGGCAGAGAGCGTACCTGCCAAACGATCTGCAAGCGGCCGCAGGGCATAACCATCAAGCGCCTCAGTAATATCTGTGTTACCAAAGACTTGCGCCCAAAAGCTCAGGTTTTCCCGGACCGTCAGCATGGATTTCAGCCCATCCGCATGGGCGGCATAGGCGACACGGTCCTCCGCCCCCTCGATCTGCCCCGTGAGCGGCGCTTGCAGCCCCGCAATGCAGCGCAGCAGCGTCGTCTTGCCCGCCCCGTTGGGGCCGCGCAGCACCAAGGCCTCCCCCGCCTCCAGAGCAAAGGATACGCCCGAAAGCACCGGCACCCCGCCCCGCGCCACACTGAGATCGCTCACTTTCACTGGCGATGCCGCTCCGCCCTTAGACCGGCAAAAGGGCCAGCGCGATGCGCCGCCCCTCACTCAGCAAGATGTTATAGGTCCGGCAAGCGGCGGGGGACGACATGACCTCGACCCCCAGCCCCGCCTCCTCCAGCGTTTCACGGAGGTCGTCGGGGATATGCGCCACGTCCGCCCCGGTGCCGAGGAAGACCACATCGACCTTGCCCGCCAGCGCCAGCACCGGCGCGGGATCAGCCAGACCGCCCCAGCCGATGATGCCTTCGGGGCCGATCACCTGCGGGCCTTGCACAACCTCTCCGCCAATGCGGAAAAAGCCGGGGCCATAGCCGTCGATCGGTTTGGCGTCGGTATAGGTGATCTCGTTCAATCGCATGTCATGTCCCTCTCAGGCTCAGGTATTCCACAGCGGCAGGCCAAGGATAGCCGATGCGGCGATAACGATATAGGCCACCGCGCGAAAAAGCCGCTCTCGGTCCGGATCAAATAGCCGCGCCCCGATGATATTGGCGATGACATTCGGCACCCCGGCCAAGAGGCCCAGCATCAGCACCGGCCAGACCACCTGCCCCGTCGCTGCCAGCATCCCAAAAAGCATCAGGTCAAGCCCCAGAAGATAGAGCAGGAAATTGGCACGGATCACCGCAGCGGGCCGCCGGCTGGCCATATAGAGCAGGATCACCGGCGGCCCGGCGATGCCCGCAAAACCGGTCATGAAGCCGCCCAAAGCACCAGTTGCCGTCACCAGCTTCGCGCTCAGCGGCCCATGATAGCGCCAGCCCGCCAGCAGCAGCGCCAAAAGCCCCAGAACCACACCGGAAACGATCCAGCCAAAGCCCTCGGGCGACATCAGCGACAGCCCCCAGAGCCCCAGCGGCATCCCGATCAGCACCCCCAGCAGTAGCCGCCCCACTTCACGGGGGGCACCTTCGCGCAGGGCATCGGGGAGGTTTGGCAGGGGGCCGATCAACTCGGCAGCGGTCATGAACAGGATCGCTTCGACCGGAGAGAGCACAGAGGCCGCCACCGGCATGATAATCATGGCAGAGCCAAATCCCGCAAAGCCGCGGACCAGCCCCGCCACGATCACGGCCAGCGCAAGCCACGCCACCCCTGGGGTGGCGATGGCCTGCGCCAGCAGGTCAGGCATCAATATTGGCGAATTGCGTGCCCGCGCCCGCGTCGGGCTTGGACCAGTCGCGTTTCACGCCAAGATAAAGCACCACGTTCTTGGCCACATAAACCGAGGAATAGGTGCCGACGATCACGCCCCATGTAATCGCAAAGACAAAGGCCCGGATCACATCGCCGCCCAAGATCAGCAGCGCGATCAGCGCCAGCAGCGTGGTGCCCGAGGTCATCAGTGTCCGGCTCAGCGTTTCATTGACGGATAGGTTCATCACCTCACGCAGAGGGCGCTTCTTGTACTTGCGCAGGTTCTCCCGCAGCCGGTCAAAGATCACCACGGTATCGTTGATCGAATAGCCAATAATGGTCAGGATTGCGGCCACCACCGGCAAGTCAAAGCGGATTTGCAAGATCGAGAACAGCCCGATGGTCAGCACCACATCGTGGAACAGGGCCACCACAGCGCCGACCGAGAACTGCCATTCGAACCGCAACCAGATGTAGATCAGGATCGCCGCCAGCGCCCCGCCCACGGCAAGGAACGCCGTCTGGATCAATTCGCCCGAGACCTTGGGCCCCACAGATTCGACAGAGGTGAATTTGATGTCCGGAGACACGCTTTGCAGCGCCGCTTCGATGGTTTCGATGGTGTCGGTGGTCGCCGCTTCTTGGCCCTCTTGGGCCTGCACGCGGATCATCGCCACATGGCGATCCGCGCCGAAACCGGGGTCAAAGACCTCGGAAATCGTCACGTCGCCCAGCTCCAAGGGGCCGAGGGCATCGCGGTAGGCGCCCACGTCGATGGCCTCAGAGCTTTCGGTCCGCAGGGTCGTGCCGCCGCGGAAGTCGATGCCAAAATTCAGCCCCATCACGCCCCAAGCGATCAGCGACAGGATCATCGCCACCACAGACGCGCCAAAGGTGATCTTGGCATAGCCGAAGAAATCGAAGTTCGTGTTGTCGGGTACCAGCTTCAGTCGCATGTCAAACCTCGATTGTCTTGGGACGGCGGCGTTCAAACCAGATCACCACCAGCAAGCGGGTGACGAAGAAGGCGGTGAAGACCGATGTCATGATGCCCAGTCCCAGCGTTACGGCGAAGCCGCGCACCGGACCAGAGCCTAGGGCAAAGAGGATGACCGCCACGATGAAGGTCGTGATGTTGGCATCCAGAATGGCGCTGAGTGCGCGCTCATAGCCCAGCGAGATCGCCCGCGCGGCTCCCTTGGCGTTGCGTTGCTCTTCACGGATACGCTCGAAAATCAGAACGTTGGCATCCACCGCCATGCCGACCGTCAGCACGATCCCGGCAATGCCCGGCAGGGTCAGCGTGGCCCCGATGAGGCTCAGCAGACCAAAGATCAGCCCGACGTTGATGATCAGCGCGATATTGGCGAAGAACCCGAAGAGCCCATAAGACGCCCACATGAAGAACAACACGGCGGCGAAGGCGACCATCGTGGCGATCTTGCCCGCGTCAATGCTGTCTTGGCCCAGTTCCGGCCCGATGGTGCGTTCTTCGACAAAACTCAGCCCTGCAGGCAGGGCACCGGCACGCAGCAACACCGCAAGGTTGGTGCTTTCCTCGACCGAGAAGCGCCCGGTGATGATGCCTGAGCCGCCGGGGATATGGCTTTGGATGGTCGGCGCACTGATGACTTCATCGTCAAGCACGATGGCAAAGGGCGAGCCGATGTTCTCGGCCGTATAATCACCGAACTTGCGCGCGCCGGAGGTGTCAAAGCGGAAGGATACGGCAGGTGCCCCGTTCTGGTCAAAGCTGGGCTGTGCGTCGACGAGTTGCTCGCCGGTGACGACGGGGGCGGTTTCGATCGTGTAGAACACGCCCTCTTCATCCGCCGCCGGCAGGATCGCGTTGCCAATGCCGGGGTTGTCGTTCTCATTGGAGCCACGGTTGACCACCGGGTTGAAGGTCAGCTGTGCCGTCGTGCCGATGATCGCTTTCAACTCGGCAGCGGAGCCAATGCCCGGCACTTGGATCAAGATGCGGTCTGCACCCTGACGCTGGATCGTCGGCTCACGGGTGCCGACCTCATCAATGCGGCGGCGCACGATTTCGAGGCTCTGCTGCATGGTGCGCTCATCGGTGGCCTGTTTTTCGGCATCCGACAGGGTGATGGTGATGGTGCCATTGGCCCCGCTCACGTCGATGTCGCTACCGCCCGCCCCGGTCACCGTGGTGACGGGACGCGCGAGATCACGGGTGATCTGCAGCGCTTCGGCCATTTTCGACGGATCGTTCAGACGGACCCGCAATTCCCCCGCTGGCGCTTCTTCGCGCCGGACCGGAGTCAGGCTGCGCAGAGCGTCACGAACCTCGGGCCATTGGGCTTCCATGCGCGAGGCATAGACATCGGCCAGTTGCACTTCGGCCAGCAGATGTGCACCGCCGCGCAGGTCAAGGCCAAGGTTCACCAGCCCCGAGGGCATCCATTCGGGCCAAAGCGCGCGCTGCGCTTCCAACTCAGGCGTACTGCCCTGCACGTCGATGGCCGCAACCGCGTCATTGTGCTTTTCGACAGGAGCGTAAAAGGCATTGGGAAGCGCGAGCCAAAGCCCTGCCAAACAGGTCAGGACAATGACAATCCGCTTCCACAGATCAATCTGTAGCATAGTTCCGCCTTTGGGTTGCGGCCTCGGGGTAGGGTTTATTTCGCCGGTTCGGTCTTGGAAACGACGGTCGCGATGGTGGCCTGCACCACGCGAATTTTCACGCCTTCGGCGATTTCCACCTCAAGCTCGCCGTCGTCTTTGACCTTGGAGACCTTGCCGATGATCCCGCCTTGGGTCACGACCTGATCGCCGCGGCGCAGGCCGGCCACCATGGCCTGATGTTCTTTGGCCTTCTTCTGCTGCGGGCGGATGAGCAGAAAATACATGATCGCGAAGATCAGGATCAGCGGCACAAATTGCTGGATGCCTTCCATGGGGGTCGTCCTTTTCAATGGGTATTGGGCCGCAGGATGGGCCCTGAGAATTTGGCCAGAACCTATGCGCGGCGGCAGCGGGGTGCAAGGTGGAAAGCCGCCGCCGCGTGGCCGTCTGCGCGGGGCCAATCGCCGCACGGTTGCGGCCCCTACCGCCGCGCAGCACATTGAGGCATAAGGCAGCAAAACCGACTCACCCGATTTTGAGGACAAACCCATGCACGACATCCGCGCCATCCGCGACAATCCCGAGGCTTTTGATGCCGCTCTTGCCCGCCGGGGCGAGGCTGCGATGTCGCAGGCGGTGCTGTCGCTCGATGCCGCGCGCCGCGCCAAGATCGCCGCCGCTGAGACTGCCAAGGCCGAGCAGAACAAGGCCAGCAAGGAAGTCGGCGCTGCCAAGGGTCGGGGCGATGAGGCCGAGTTCGAGCGCCTGCGGACGCTGGTCAGCGACAAAAAGGCAGAGGTCGCCGCGATGAACGTCGAGGCGCAGGAGTTGGATGCGAAGCTGACGGATATGCTCGCCCGGATCCCCAACAACCCCGCCGATGATGTGCCCCAAGGCGATGACGAAGGTGACAATGTCGAGGTGAAAAGCTGGGGCGAGAAGCCCAGCTTTGATTTCAAACCGGTCGAGCATTACGAGATTGCAGGCGTCAAACCCGGCATGGATTTCGAGACCGCGGCCAAGACTTCGGGCGCGCGCTTCGTCATGCTGAAAGGTGCCGTGGCGCGGGTTCACCGGGCGCTGGCGCAGTTCATGATCGACACCCATGTGGATGAGAATGGGCTGACTGAGGTAAACTCCCCCGTGCTGGTGCGCGACGAGGCAATGTATGGCACGGATAAGCTGCCGAAATTCGGCGACGACAGCTATCAAACCACCAATGGCTGGTGGCTGGTCCCGACCTCGGAAGTGCCGCTGACCTATTCGGTGGGCGGCGATACGTTAGAGGAAAGCGCCCTGCCGATCCGGCTGACCGCCCATACCCTCTGCTTCCGCTCCGAGGCCGGGAGTGCAGGCCGCGACACCGCTGGCATGCTGCGCCAACACCAGTTTGAGAAGGTCGAGATGGTCTCGGTCACCCACCCGGATGAAAGCGACGCCGAGCAGCAGCGCATGGTTGGCTGTGCCGAGGGCATTTTGGAAAAACTCGGTGTGCCCTATCGCACCGTAATCCTCTGCACCGGCGACATGGGCTTTGGCGCGCGGCGCACCTATGACATTGAGGCTTGGGTGCCGGGGCAGAATTGCTACCGCGAGATCTCCTCGGTCTCGACCACCGGGGATTTTCAGGCGCGCCGCATGAATGCGCGGTTCAAGCCCGAGGGCGGCGGCAAGCCGCAGTTTGTGCATACGCTGAATGGCTCGGGTCTGGCGGTTGGGCGCTGTCTGATCGCGGTGCTGGAGAATGGCCAGCAGGCGGATGGGTCGGTGAAACTGCCCGAGGTGCTAGCGCCGTATCTAGGGGGCAAGACGACGCTGACTGCGGCAGGTGTGCTAGCGTAAGGGTGAGGCACCCAGCCCGATCCGCGCCGCAGGCGCCGGGCCATCGCCTGCCCGTCCCGGCACGCCAAAGGCGTGCCTGTCTCTATGAGCGCACCTTTGGTGCGACGGGCCGGCGATTTCGTGAGGCTGAGTACTCCCTTGCAAACGCGCCTCACTACTGAGCCATAAAGCGGCAGGGTTCGCCACCCCACGGGAAGGCGCTGGCCCTTGGTTGCCGTAGCGAGCGCCCGCTCTAGGATTAGATGTACCGCAACAACTATTCCCGCGAGGCCCCCGCTTGCCCAAATCCTCCCGCACCCTGATCGCAGCGCTTGCACTGCTGCTCAGCATCGCCTTCGCGATTTCGCCCTTCTTCGTGCCCAGCTTTTCAGGCTTTGACCCAAACCAATTCCCGGTCCCGCAAGACAACCCGCCCGCGCAGCCTGCGGGCTATGCGTTTTCCATCTGGGGTGTGATCTATCTTTGGCTGATTATCGGATTGGCCTATGGGCTTTTGCGCGCGCCGCGTGATGGGCAGTGGCATGACATGCGCGTGCCGCTCTGCCTGTCGCTCGCCGTGGGGACAACATGGCTCGCGGTGGCCACCATGAGCCCGATCTGGGCGGCGGTGCTGATCTGGGTCATGCTGATCACCGCCCTGATCGCCCTGTTCCTCGCCCCGGTCGAAGACCCGCTCTGGGCCGCGGCCCCGGTGGGGCTCTACGCAGGCTGGCTCTCTGCCGCATCCTGTGTGTCACTGGCGCTGCTGGCGGCGGGCTATGGCTATCTGGAAGAGCAGACGGCAGCCGTGGTCTTTGTCGGGCTCGCAGGGGCGATTGGGGCCATCGTGCAGACCGCCCTTGGCCGGACCCCCACCTACGGTATCGCGGTGATCTGGGGGCTGGTGGGCGTGATCGTGACCAATTGGGGCGAAACGCCCTTGGTCGCCTATCTGGCCTTTGGGGGCAGCATCCTTGTGGCGCTGCCCACGCTCAGGGCGTTTCGGCGGGGCTGACCGAGGTTAGTCCCGGCGGCGACCGTCGGTGTGCTTGCGCAGCTTCGACGGCGCGGCCTTTTTGCGGTTTTTATAGGGGTTGGCATCCGACTGGCCGCGCATCCACAGACGGATCGGCGTGCCGGGCATGTCGAAATCCAACCGCAACCCGTTGACCAGATAGCGCGTGTAGCTGTCCGGCACCTTGTCGGGATGGCTGCACATCACAACGAAGCCCGGCGGACGGGTCTTGGCTTGGGTCATGTAACGCAGCTTGATGCGCTTGCCCTGCGGCGCGGGGGGCGGATGCGCCTCCATCATCCCCGAGAGCCAGCGGTTAAGCTGTGCGGTGGTGATCCGGCGGTTCCAGACCTCATAGGCGCGCATGATCGCGGCCTGAAGACGGTCAAGCCCCCTGCCCGTTTTGGCAGACACAGTGATCAGCGGCGCGCCACGCAGCTGCGGCAAGAGCCTCTCGAAGCTTTCCTTGAGATCGCGCAGCTTTTCCTGACGGTTCTCTTCGATGTCCCATTTGTTCACGGCCACAACGACCGCGCGGCCCTCACGTTCGGCCAGATCGGCGATGCGCAGGTCTTGCTGCTCAAACGGGATTTCGGCGTCGAGCAGGACGACAACGACCTCGGCAAATTTCACCGCGCGCAGACCATCGCTGACACTGAGCTTTTCAAGCTTCTCCTGCACCTTGGCCTTTTTACGCATCCCGGCGGTGTCAAAAATCCGCATCGGCACCGGATCGCCATCCGGCCCGGCCCATTCGGTCATGAGAGAGATCGCATCGCGGGTGATCCCCGCCTCCGGCCCGGTGAGCAAGCGGTCCTCGCCCAAGATCTGGTTAATCAACGTCGACTTGCCCGCATTGGGGCGGCCCACCACGGCAACCTGCAGAGGCTTGGCGCGCGTGGGCATCGGCACGGATTCGGCTTCGAGATCGGCGTCATCCTCAGGCAGGTCCACATCCGTCTCGGGCGCGTCCTGCGTGGCGCGGTCCTCATATTCATCGGCCAGCGGCATCAGCACGGAGTAAAGATCGGTCAGACCTTCGCCATGTTCGGCGGACATGCGAATGGGCTCACCCAGACCCAGCGAATAGGCCTCGATCATGCCAGCATCGGCGGCTTTGCCCTCGGCTTTGTTACCGGCGAGAATCACATGAGCGGATTTCTTGCGCAAGATCTCGGCAAAGACCATATCCGAGGGGGTCACGCCGACACGGGCGTCGATCATGAACAGACAGATATCGGCCATATCCACGGCACGCTCGGTCAGGCGGCGCATCCGGCCTTGAAGGCTGTCGTCGGTGACCTCTTCCAGACCGGCCGTGTCGATCACGGTAAAGCGCAGGTCGGCCAGTTTGGCCGCGCCTTCGCGCAAATCGCGTGTTACGCCGGGCTGGTCGTCGACCAGCGCAAGGCGTTTGCCGACAAGGCGGTTGAACAGCGTGGATTTCCCGACGTTCGGGCGGCCCACGATGGCAAGGGTAAAGGACATAATTCAGGCTCCGGGCCCCGGTTGGGCCAGTTCAGACACGCGCCTTAGCCTATTTGCGGCCTAACGGAAAGCGTGCAATTGCCCCTTGGTGGAGACGACATAAAGCGTGCCGCCTGCCACGACGGGGGCAGTGGTCGCCCCGCCGGGGATTTGGGTGGTGCCTGTCAGCCCGCCGCCCACGGGGTCAAAGCTGCGCAGCACCCCATCGTTGGACGCCACGATCGCGCGGCCTCCGGCGATGATCGGGCCGTAATGCGCCACGACTTCGGATTGCCTTCTGGGCCGGTCCTTGACGAAATTCGGCAGCGGCGTGCCCCAGATGCGGCGGCCCGTGCTGGCGTCGAGCCGCACAAGTTCATTGAGGTCGGTGACCGCGAAAACAGAATCGCCCGCAGGCCAGACCGGGCCGATCGCCCCGTCGCGCGCGACCCATTTACGGTCCCCGCTGTTCACGTCGAGCGCGGCCAGACGGCCCGAATGGTTGCCCACATAGACAGTCCCGCCCGAGACCACGGGCGCGCTTGTCACGTCACCAACAAAGCTCAGCGCGCGGCCCTGACGTTTGCCCAGAACAGAGGTCGCCCACCGCTCAAGCCCGCCTTGACGGAACAGCCCCTGCACCTCACCCGAGCCGAAGGCGAAGATCGCAAGATCATTGGTGATGGCGGGCGCCGGTGCGCCCAGCACATTGCTGAGGCTGGTGACAGCACCGGTCTGCCACTGGATGCGGCCTGTGGTTTTGTCGAGCGCAAAGCCGGTATCGTCACCCGCCGTGAGATAGACCAGATCGCCCGAGACGGTCGGTGTGCCGGAGCCCGTGGCGTCGAGGTCTTGCGTCCAACGCACTCCGCCCGTTGTTACGTCGAGCGCGGCCAGAACACCAAAGCCCACAGAGACGTAAAGCGTTTCGCCGTCCACGGCGAGCCCGCCACCGGTGGCTTGGCCTTCGCGGTCGGATGCGGGGGTGAGGTCGCGGGTCCAGAGCGTTTGGCCTGAGGTCGAGGTCGCAGTGACCTGCGCGCCGGCATCGAGCGTAAAGACGCGCCCGCCCGCGACCACCGGATCGGCAGTGATGCGCTTTTTGCGGCTGTCGCCCGCGCCGATCTTGGCGCTCCAGACCGGCTGCAATGTGCTGCGCAACGCGGGGTGGCCCACGCGGGTCGAGGGGGTGCCGACACTGTGGGTCCAGTTGGCGTTGTTTACCGCGCCGCCCAAAGCGATGGCGCGGCTGGTGTTTTCTGGCACCGGGCCGTCGATGGCGTCAAAGGCCGGGTCTTGCACACCGGGGTTTTGCAGCACCGCGCGCACGTCTTCGCGTTTGCCCGGCAGATAGGTCTGCTCATCCGCGCAGGCCGTCAGCAGCAGCGCGGCACCGATGGCCCCCGCCACGCCCAGCCCCCGCAGACCCGCATGGCCGGGTTCGGATTCGCGATGCTTCGTCATGGACCTGCTCACTTTCTGTCTTTCCTCAACCTTCACGCCCCCGCCGTTTTCGGCGGGTGGATATGTGTCAGTCACCCGTTGCTTCGGGGTTCTCCAGCTCAGCCGCTGCAGCAGCGTCTTCGACCCCCGGTTCTTCACCCAAGGCCACAATCACCTGAAGGGCGCGTTGTTGCAAGTCCGGGGTGGTTTCCGCATCGGAGAGAATGGATTGGTATCGCGCCACGGCCTTGTCGGTCTCACCCTCTTGGATGTCGATCAGGGCCAGTTGCTCTTCGGCCAGCAGGCGCAGCGGGGCACCGGGCTGGGCCAGCGCTTCGAGCGCCTGACGCCGCTCTGCCACGGGCACCGATTGGCCCTGAAGGGTCACGGCTTTGAACTGCGCCAGTTGGCGGTAAATCGGCGCAAGATCGCCGTCGAGCGCCACGGCGTCGAGCTGTTCAACGGCGGCGTCAATCTCACCGGCCTCGGCCAAGGCATCGGCACGCATGAAATTCAGCACGGCGCGGGCACCGGGGCCTTCGGCTTCAATCGGGGCAAGCGCTTCGGCGCGGGCATTGCTGGCATCCGCTTCAAGCGCTCCGAGCATGGCATCGCCCAAGGCTTCGGCCTGCGCGCGTTCTTGCGCTTTGCTATATTCGTTCCACGCGGCACCGCCGACGATGGCAACCACAGCGACCACAGCGATCCAACCATAGCGGCGCAGCAGGCCATAAAACCGGTCGCGGCGGACCTCTTCGTTCACTTCGTCAATAAAACTGTCGGTATCGCTCATCGCGCCCTGCCCCCGGCCTGATTTTGCCCCTCTTACCGCGCGTGGCCAGCCAAGCCAAGACCCAGCGAACCGCAGCACGGTGTTGCGCGCTTGGCACGGGCAAAGGTCACGCTAGATCAGGGGCAGGATGCAACAAAGGAGAAGATGATGAGAGCGATAGCAATGGCCGCAGGTCTGGTGATGGCAGCGGTGCCCGCCTTGGCCCAAGATTTGGTGGCCAAAGTGTCACCCCATGACGTGGTGACAACGATGGACCGGCTGGAAAGCGCCGTCGAAGAGGCCGGGGCCGAGGTTTTCGCCCGCGTCGATCACGCCGCCGGGGCCGAGAAGGTCGAGATGGAACTGCGCCCAACGCAGCTTTTGATCTTTGGCAACCCCAAGCTCGGCACGCCCGCGATGCAGGATGCGCAGACCGCCGGACTTGATCTGCCGATGCGGGTGCTGGTCTATGCCGATGGCGAAGGGGCCGTGCATGTGACCTATGCCGACCCTGAAACACTGGTTACGGCCCATGGCCTGCCCGAAGACGCGGAATATATCACTAAGATGACCGAGGCACTGGACAACCTCACCGCCAAGGCGATCGGCGAAGAGTAACGCTTCTCCCCGCCCGGACCTTAGCGTTTGGGCGGGGTGTTCTGCGCCTTGATGAGGTTTTCCAGATCGGTCAGCCGCGACATGACCTCATCGCGGTAGGTATTGGTCTGCTCGTTGCTTTCCTCATGATGCGCGTCTTGCATCGAGTTCACAATCAGACCGACCAGCAGGTTCACCACCGCGAAGGTCGTGACCATGATGAAGGGCACAAAGAACATCCACGCATAGGGATAGACCTCCATCACCGGGCGCACGATGCCCATGGACCACGACTCGAGCGTCATGATCTGAAACAGCGAATAGCCCGAGCGCCCCAGCGTGCCGAACCACTGCGGGAAATCCGCGCCAAAGAGTTTGGTGGCCATGACGGAGGCGATGTAAAAGATTACTCCCATCAGCAGGAAAACCGAGCCCATACCGGGCAGCGCGTTGACCAGCCCCTCAACCACGCGGCGCAGCGAGGGGGCGACGGAGACGACGCGCAGCAGACGCAAGATGCGCAGCGCCCGCAACACGCTGAGCCCTTGGGTGGCAGGGATCAAAGAGATGGCGACGATCACAAAGTCAAAAATGCTCCAGCCGCGTTTGAAGAAATCCATCCCCCGACCGTAGAGTTTAATCGCGATCTCAATGACAAAGATGCCGAGACAGATTTTGTCGAGCAGCAGGATCAACGGCCCTACCTGCGCCATCACCTCATCCGAGGTCTCCAGCCCCAGAATGACAGCGTTGAACAGAATCACGCCCAGAATGAAGTTCTGAAACGAAGCGCGGTCAGCCAGTCGTGCCGCGCGGGCGCGCAGCGACTGTGGCGAGGGAGGGGAGAGATCGGTCATGGCGGTAGATATCGTGTGCCGCTTGGCACAACGCAAGAGCAGATCAGCAACGTTTGCACCATCGGCGGCAATGCCCCGCCCGTCTGCCAAAACAGAAGGCGGGGCCTGCGCGGCGTTTACTCTTCTTCCGCCTGCTGGCGCTGCCAGAGTTGGGCATAACGCCCGCCTTGGGCCAAGAGCACCTCGTGGCTGCCCTGTTCAATAATCTCGCCCTTCTCCAGCACGACGATGCGATCCGCCTCTGCGATGGTGGAAAGACGGTGAGCGATGGTCAGCACCGTGCGCCCCTGCCCGGCCCGGCGCAGCGCGTCCTGAATTTCGTGCTCCGTCTCACTGTCAAGCGCGCTTGTCGCTTCGTCCAGCAGCAGGATGGGCGGGTCTTTCAGCAGCGTCCGGGCGATGCCCACGCGCTGTTTCTCGCCGCCCGAGAGTTTCAGCCCCCGCTCGCCCACCGTGGTCTTATACCCCTGCGGCAGCGCCATGATGAAATCGTGGATCTGTGCAGCGCGGGCGGCGGCTTCGACCTCTTCCTGCGTCGAACCATCGCGTCCGTAGGCGATGTTATAGCCGATGGTGTCGTTGAACAGCACCGTATCCTGCGGCACCACGCCGATGGCCATATGCAGCGAATGCTGGGTCACATCGCGCACGTCTTGCCCGTCGATTTTCAGCGCGCCTCCGGCGACATCGTAGAACCGGAACAACAGCCGCCCGATGGTGGATTTGCCCGAGCCCGTCGAGCCGACGATCGCCACCGTCTCTCCCGGTCGCGCCTCAAGCGAGATGCCTTTGAGGATTTCACGGTCGGTGTCATAGGCAAAGCGCACATTCTCCAGCGTCACATGGCCACCCGTTACCTTGAGGTCCGGCGCATTCGGCTTGTCGTCAATCTCTGCCGGTTGTTCGAGCAGGCCGAACATCTGGCCCATATCCACCAGCGCCTGACGGATTTCGCGGTAAACGGTGCCAAGGAAGTTCAGCGGCACGGTCAATTGGATCATGTAGGAGTTCACCATGACGAAGTCGCCGACGCTGAGTTCGCCGCTTTGCACGCCCATCGCCGCCATGACCATGACGCCCACCAGCCCCGCGGTAATGATCAACGCTTGGCCAAAGTTTAGGAAAGCGAGCGAATAGTTCGTCTTGATCGCCGCGTTTTCGTAGTCGGCCATTGCCAAGTCATAACGCGCGGCCTCGCGGCCCTCGGCGCCAAAGTATTTCACCGTCTCATAGTTCAACAGGCTGTCGATCGCGCGTTGGTTGGCCTCGGTGTCGCTGTCGTTCATCTGCCTGCGCAGACGCACGCGCCATTCGGTCACGGCAAAGGTGAACCAGACGTAGACCGCAATGGTCACGGTCACGACCGCCAGATACCAAATGTCGAACAAAACGGCGAGGATCACGCCGACGAGGATCAGCTCAAGGATCAGCGGCCCGATGGAGAACAGCAAAAAGCGCAGCAGAAAATCGACGCCTTTGACCCCACGCTCGATGATCCGGCTCAAGCCCCCCGTCTTGCGGGTAATGTGATAGCGCATCGACAGTTTGTGGATGTGCTGAAAGGTCTCAAGCGCCAACATCCGCAGGGCGCGCTGCCCGACGCGGGCAAAGACCGCATCGCGCACCTGTTGAAAGCCCACGCCCATCAGCCGCGCCATGCCGTAGGCCACGGTCAGGCCAATCGCCCCAAGCGCCAGCATCGGCGCGCCCTCGCCCGCCAGTGCATCCACCGCGTCGCGGTAGAAGAAGGGCGTGGCGACGATGATCAGCTTCGACACCAGCAGCGCCAGCATGGCCAAAACCACCCGGCGTTTCACCCAAGGCATGTCCTTGGGCCAAAGGTAGGGTGCCACCTTTCGCAGCACCAAAAAGCCCGACTGACGCTCGGCGGCGTCGATCATCTCGGCCTCTGTGGGGATGCGGTCAGGCTTGGGGGTTTTGCGGTCGCGCCGGCGCGCGGCGGGCGTTTGGTCTGTATCGGCTGGCATGGGAATTCCTGAAGTGATTACAGGCTACATAGGCCCCATGTGCCGAGGTTGCCAGTGTGGGGCGGCGCACAGCGGCTTTGCGCCCTGCGAATGCCGCCCCGCCTTGGGCCATCAGATCACTCTGATGCGGGTTCTTCGGGCAGATCGAAAACCTGTCCGGGGTAGATCAGATCGGGGTCGCGGATATTGCCGCTATTGGCCTCGAACACCTTCACGTAGAGCAATGGATCACCGTAGCGTTCGCGTGAGATCGCCCAGAGCGTGTCGCCTTTCTGGACCGTCACAGCGCTCAACGGGCCGCTCAGCCCTTCGGTGGCGGCGGCCAGCACCTCGGGGGATTCGCGTTTGAAGGGTGTCTCCACCCGGCTGGTCACATCGCCTGCGCGAGAAAGCTCATCCACCCGCAGGGTATAGACGCCCTCATCGATGTTCGGCAGATCGCCCCGCCAGCGGCCCTCCTGATCGACCGGCAGGCTGATCACCGCGTTGTTGTTGAGATAGACGCGCACTTCGCTGGTGTCCGGCTGCGCACGGCCTGCAAGCTGCACGTCACCCTGATCGGAATAGCCGATGGTGTCGAGCGCTACATTGGTCATCACCTGCGGCGGCGCGGTGTCGAGCCGCTCCACACCCTCGGCCGTGGATTTCAGCACCGGGGCTGGCGCAGATGGCTGAGCCGGGGCGGCGGTGGTGTGGGCTTCTTCCGTGGGCGTCGGGGATGTGGTCTCAGGGCTGGGCGCGGCGCGTTCCGCAAGGCTGGGGGCATCGGTTGTGGGATTTGGCGTCGTGGCCCCCTGCGCAGGGGAAGCGGTACCGTCGGCGGTGCCAGTGACGGGATCCGCCGTTCCCGTCTCCGCCAGCGGCGTGGCTTGGGCTGGGGTGTCGGAGGTCGCCTGCTGCCCTTGGTCTGGCGCACGCTCTGGCGCAGTGCTGTCGCCCGCGCCAGTGCCCGTTCCGGCCAACCCCGCGCCAGTGCCTGTTCCGGCCAACCCCGCGCCAGTGCCCGTTCCGGCCAATCCCGCGCCAGTGCCCGTTCCGGCCAATCCCGCGCCAGTGCCCGTTCCGGCCAACGGAGTCGCTTGAGAGGGCGCGGTGCCGGCGGCAAGGTCTTCCCCCGCCTCGGTGACTTGTTCCCGCTCCGGTGCGGAGCCCGCTCCCTCCGCGGTGCCGGTTTCGGAAAGCGGTGTGGCCTGAGTGGGGTCAGAGCCGGTGGCAATCTCTCCTTCACCCGCGGCAGGCTCTTGCTCTGGGGCGGCGTTCACGCCCTCCGCGGTGCCGGTTCCGGAAAGCGGTGTGGCCTGAGTGGGGGCGGAAATGTCGGCGATCTCTCCTTCGCCCGCAGTAGGCTCTTGCTCCGGGGCGGCGTTCACGCCCTCCCCGGTGCCAGTTCCGGAAAGCGGTGTGGCCTGAGTGAGGTCGGATACGTTTGCAATCGCTCCTTCACCCACGGCAGGCTCTTGCTCTGCTGCGCTGCCCTGGGCCCTGTCGGTTTCCAGAGAGTCCGATTGGCCTCCGCCCTCATTGGTCTCTTCCTCCGCTGTGGCCGTCTCGCTTGCAGCGGCGGGCGCTGCCGAACCGTTTTTAGGTGTTGGCTGGCTTTCGGCAGCCCCCTCAGCCTCGGCGGTCGCGGTCCCGGCCAGCGGGGTCGCCTGTTCCGGAGCGGTCGCGGCGGGCTCGACTGCGGCCTCGTCCCGGCCTTCAGCGGGAGCATTGGTTGAAGCCGTCTGATCCGCAGGCGCCTCTGGCGTCATCTCGACCTCGGCAAGCGAGGTCACGTCAGAGGCTTCAGCCTCCGCCTGCACGTCGCCCGGCGATGCGGGGTCAGGCTCGGCACCCTCGTCTGCTACCGCCTCGCCACCAGGGTCCGCGCCCTCCTCCGCAAGGGCAAGCGGGCTTTGTTCGGGCGTGGTGTCCGCCTCTGCCATCTGCAGAGGCGCTGCGGTCGGCGTGAGGATGATCTCTTCTTCCGAGGCGAGCTTGGTCTCACCGTCCTGCCCCAAAAGCGTCAGCACATGGCCCTTGCCGTCGGGGGGGATCATCGCGAGGGTCGCGAACTTTCCGGACCCATCGGCGGTGGCGGTGGCGATCTCTTCGCCGTCTTTCAACACGGCCACGCTGCTGCCGGGGACCGCGCGGCCTGCGATCACAGTCATCCCATCGCTTTCGCGGCGCACTTCGTCGAAAGCCAGGGCCTGCGGCTCTGAGACCTGCGGCTCTTTCGCTTGCTGCGCGGTGCTGGGCTCCGTCGCTGCCGCGTCTTCGGGGCCGATGGAAACGCCCTGTACGGCATTTGGCACAAGCGTGGCGTTCTCTGGGGTGGCATCGCGTTCGGGGAGCACGGCCACGGTGGTTTGCCCTGCCTCCTCCGGCCCGCTGCGCTTGCTGCCGATCCAAGCGCCAAGCGCCAGCACCGCCGCCGCAAAGGCGCCCGCCGCCATCGCCCCCATGCCGCCAAACCGGCCAAATCCCTTGAACATCTTCTACTTCCCCTGTGGTTGAGCCTTTTTAGCAAGCAGGCTAACAGGGGTCAAAAGCGCAGACCATCTGCGCCGATTTTTCCAAATAATCAGGACACTTTACCATGCAACATTCTGTCTGTGTCTATTGCGGCTCCCGCCCCGGCGATGACGATGCTTTTACCCGTGACGCCGAAACGCTGGGCCGTGGTCTGGCCGAAGCCGGGCTGCGGCTGGTCTATGGCGCGGGCGATGTCGGCCTAATGGGCAGCGTCGCTCGTGCCGCCCAAGCGGCTGGCGGAGACACCTTCGGCGTGATCCCCGCGCATCTTGTTGCATGGGAAGTCGGCAAGACCGATCTGACCCGCTACATCGTGACCGAGACGATGCACGAGCGGAAGAAAGTGATGTTCATGAACTGCGATGCCGTAGCCGTTTTGCCCGGCGGCGCGGGATCACTAGATGAGCTTTTCGAGGTGCTGACATGGCGCCAGTTGGGCCTACATGAAAAACCGATTTTCCTTGTGAACACAAATGGATACTGGGATCCCTTCATGTCACTTATGAACCATGTCGTGGCTCATGGTTTTGCCGATGCGACGCTATTAAATTACGTCACCGTAGTGGCGGATGCCGATGCCGCTCTCAGCGCCCTGCGCCGCGCCTTGTCCTGACGGAAGCTGCTGACGGAATAGACCGCCAACGCGCACCAGATCAGAACGAAAGCCTGCACATGCCAGCCGGTGAAAGGCTCGCGGAACAGGACCACGGCGCAGAAAAACTGCAAGGTCGGGTTGATGTAGCTCAGCAATCCGGCCGTCGCCATCGACAGGCGCCGCGCGGCGTAGCTGAACAGGATCAGCGGCGTGGCCGTGATCGGTCCTGACAGTATCAAAAGCGCTGTATCGCGAAACGACACGCCAAAGGCCCCGGCCCCATTGTCACCCGTTTGCCACAGCACGAGCACCGCGAGGGGCGACAAAAGCAGTACCTCCGCCGTGACGGAGACCACCGGCCCCACCGCCAACCGCTTTTTCGCCAGCCCATAAAGCCCGAAGGAGGCTGCCAGCGCCAAGGCGAGCCAGGGCGCGGTGCCCAGCCCATAGGTGAGAAATGAGACGGCCACGGTGACCAAACCGACCGAGAAGAGCTGCACAGGGCTCAGCCGCTCGCCAAAGACCAGCCGCCCCAGCAGGACGGAGACCAGCGGGAAGATGTAGTAGCCCAAAGCGGCCTCGGTTGCCTGCCCGCTTTGCACCGCTGAGATGAAAAGATACCAGTTCGTCGCAATCACCAAGGCCGCGACGACAAGCAGACCAAAGGCCCGCGGCCCCGCCATCGCGTCAAATACCGCGCGCAGACGCCGCTGCGCCGTCAGGACAATGATGAAAAACACCAGCGACCATAGGGTACGATGCGCGAGCACCTCGGCGGCGGGCACATGGGACAACAATTTATAGAAGATCGACGACAGCCCCCAGATGCAGCAGGCCGCGATCATGGCGGCGAAACCCTTGGTGGTGTCGGTCATTAAAAATCCTTGGCGCGGTAGACTGCTTCCTTGTGAAGGCAATCAATTCCCGCGCCAAGGGAAAAATCAGGCTTGGGCCAGTTCCCCGGCCACGATCTTTTCGATCTCATCAATGGGGTGGTTGGTCAGGGTCTTGGGGATTTCGCCCACGACCTTGTTCCGCACCTCTTTGTGAAGATCATCGCGGAGATCACCCAGCACGGCGGGTGGCGCCACCAGAACGATCCGCTCGAAACGTCCCTTGTGGGCAAGCTTGTAAAGAATGTCCGCCAAGTCTTTGGCAAAGCGCTCTTTTTCCAGCTCGTGCCAATCGGTATCGTCAAAGGCAGAGCGGTGCCCGCTGGGCCCATCGCTCATCCGACCGGGGCGGTTGGCGGCTTGCTCCCGCGCCGGGGGATTCTCCTGCTCTTCCTTGCGCACGACCTGAAGATAAGGGTCTTTGCCGTCCGTGTGGTTTTGCAGGAAAAGGGCTTTTTCGCCGTCCGCGATCAGCACCCATGTATCTTGGCTGAGTTTGGTCATGAAGGCTCTCCGTGGTTGCGTTTGTCTTCGCCGGTGACACGGGTCACGCCGTCTTCGCCCTTCTCGGCGCGGCGCATGGCGTCTTGGGTGCCAACGTCCTTTTGCAAATCGCCCCCGGCGCGGCCGCCTTGATCTGGCGTCTCAGTCTCGGAGAGGAATTTTTCCGTTTCCTTGGTACCGTCGTTGGATCGTTTCCGCTCGGCCATGTTGTCCTCCTTTTTTGACGTGAAGTCTCAGTGGAAAAACATCCGCGAAGGGGCTTGGGTTCCAACGAAAAAACCCCGCAGCAGGCTGCGGGGTTCGGTATGTCACTTGGGGCCAGCCCAAAAGCCGGAGGACCGCATCACAGACGCGAGGCGACGTTGTCCCAATTCACCAGATTGTCGAGGAAGTTCGACAGGTAGTCGGGGCGCGCGTTGCGGAAGTCGATGTAGTAGGAGTGTTCCCACACGTCGCAGCCCAGCAATGCCGTCTGGTCAAAGCAGAGCGGGTTCACGCCGTTCTCGGTCTTGGTGACCTTCAGGCTGCCGTCTTTATCTTTCACCAGCCATGCCCAGCCCGAGCCGAACTGGCCCGCGCCTGCGGCTTTGAACTCGTCCTTGAACTTGTCGACGGAACCAAAGCTCTCGGTGATCGCTTTTTCCAGCTCGCCGGGAAGCTTGTTGTCTTCGGGGCTCATCATTTCCCAGAACTGGTTGTGGTTCCACAGCTGGCTGATGTTGTTGAAAATGCCGCTTTGCGCCACGGCGTTCGGGTCATAGGTGCCCTTGATGATCTCTTCGAGGGACTTGCCCTCCCACTCGGTGCCTTCGATCGCCTTGTTGCCGTTGGTCACATAGGCGTTGTGGTGCTTGTCGTGGTGGTATTCCAGCGTTTCCTTGGACATGCCTTTGGATGCAAGCGCGTCGTGGGCATAGGGGAGATCGGGAAGTTCAAAAGCCATTTCTGGGCCTCCTCATTTGGGAATTTCGCTGCGGCCACTTGATGGGGATCAAGCGCCAACGTCAAGGTCAACGTCTGCAAATCGCATCCGTTCCAAGCGAAATAGTCAGTTTTTCTCCCGACTTATGCCGTTTGGAAATGGCCGACCTCGCTGGCAGGCTGGGCCGCGACACTGAGCAGGTCAAACATATACTGCGCAACCGATCGAAAGCAGATCACTTCAAAAGCACCGTCTTCGCGCAGCCAAAAGGCCGCTGGCACCTGCCCCATGCGGGTGCGGCGGAACATGCCGGGGGTGAACTGACCGGGGGCGAGGTCGACCGGCGCCAGCTTGGCCAGCACCTCCCGCGCATGGGGGCCGTCGACGCGAAACACCGCCCGCGCGCCGGAGACATCCACCGCCGTAGTGTAGGTATCCTCGAAGGCCGCATGCAGCCTCGCCAGCACCTCTGGGACCTGCGGATGCGGACAGAAAAGCAGCAGTTCGTCGGGCGACATCCAAGCCACGCCGGCTGCGCCTTCGAACTGGCACTGCCCGCGCTCCGGGCGGTCAACGCCGGTGAGTTTTTTGGTCACCTTG
The DNA here is from genome assembly GCF_001634775.1 of Sulfitobacter sp. HI0027. Lineage (NCBI taxonomy): Bacteria > Pseudomonadati > Pseudomonadota > Alphaproteobacteria > Rhodobacterales > Roseobacteraceae > Sulfitobacter > Sulfitobacter sp. HI0027. Next base: position 32,803 of record NZ_LWER01000132.1, on the reverse strand, counting down.
CGCACATAGGGGGCATCCAGATCGCCGCGAATGGTGATCATGCCCAAGGGGGCGACTTCGGAAATCGTAGCGATACCAGCGTCGTAGCGGGCGTTCTTCAACGCGGTGACGGGTTCAGACATTCTGTTTCTCCCCTTTGGGATCATAAAACACCGGGTCGACGATCATCGCCTCGTAGGTTTTGCCGTCGGTGCCGGGGAAGGTCAGCACTTCGCCCATCCGGTCCGGCCCGTTCAGCACCAGCCCCATGGCGATGCCGCGCTCGAGCGTCGGCGAATGATAGGTCGAGGTCACACGTCCCTGCATCACCTTTTGCCCGTTCTCATTCTCCCCTTCGCCAAGCGCATAGGCGCCATCCGGCAGGGTGCTGCCATCCGTGGTCTCTAGGCCCACCAGCGTCCAGCGTGTCGGATCCTGCATATGGCTGCGCTGCTGGGCGCGTTTGCCAAGGTAGTCGTCTTTCTTTTTCGAAATCGCCCAGTTCAGGCCAAGGTCTTGCGGGATCACCGTGCCATCGGTTTCATCCCCTATCATAATGAAGCCCTTTTCCGCGCGCAGAATATGCAGACATTCCGTGCCATAGGGCATTACGCCCAAATCATGTCCAGCGATCAGCAGGGCGTCCCAGAAGGCTTGCCCCTGCCCGGCCTCGACCGCGATCTCATAACTCAGCTCGCCCGAGAAGGAGATGCGGAAGACGCGCACCTTGAAACCGCCGAGCTCCCCGTCGGTCCATTCCATGAAGCCAAGCGCCTCACGGCTAAGGTCCATCCCGCCGAGTTTCTCTAAACACTTCCGTGCATTCGGCCCGACCACGGCCACCTGCGCGTAATGTTCGGTTGCGTTGACCACATGCACTTTCCAGTCCCACCACTCAGTCTGGAGCCATTCCTCCATATGGGCGTGGATGCTGTCGGCCCCGCCCGTGGTGGTGTGGCAAAGGAAGGTCTGCTCATCCAGCCGCGCGACCACGCCGTCGTCGATCAGAAACCCGTTTTCGTTGCACATCAACCCATAGCGGCATTTGCCGGGCTTCAGCGTCGACATCATATTGGTGTACATCATGTCGAGGAACCGCGCCGCATCCGGGCCACGCACGATCAGCTTGCCCAGTGTCGAGGCATCCAGCAGGCCGAGGTTTTGCCGCGTATTCGTCACCTCGCGCATCACCGCGTCATGGGTGCTTTCGCCGCTCTGCACATAGGCATAGGGCCGCCGCCATTGGCCGACCGGTTCCCAGACCGCGCCATTGCTTTCGTGCCAATCATGCAGCGGCGTGCGGCGGATCGGCTGAAAAGTATCGCCCCGCGCCGCGCCCGCAATCGCGCCCATCGAAATTGGGTGATAAGGCGGGCGGAAGGTGGTGGTGCCAACACTGGGAATCTCGGCGTCCAGCGCCCCGGCGAGCGTGGCCAGCCCGTTGATATTGCTCAGCTTCCCTTGATCCGTCGCCATGCCGAGCGTGGTATAGCGTTTGGCATGTTCGACCGAGACGAAACCCTCCTGCGCGGCAAGACGCACGTCCGAGACTTTGACGTCGTTCTGGTAATCCAGAAAGGTCTTCTCGCGCAGTTTGACGCTGGCGCCCTGCGGCATTTGCCAGACCGGCATCATCGGCGCTTCCTCGCGGTGCACGGCCTCGGGCGAGGTGAAATCGCGCGGCATCTTGAACCCGAGCGAGGTGGCCACCCCATCGGCGGCGGCATGGGCGTCGTGCAACACGTCGTCGAGCGCGAAGACCCCCGCCGCAGCCCCCGCGGGCGTGACGAAACCGTGGCCATCCGCCCCGGTGGGCGGATGATCCTGATCGGGGCGGAAACAGGCATGCGTCTTGTCCCATGTCAGCTTGCCGCCGCAGTGGGACCACAGATGCACCACGGGCGACCAGCCGCCCGACATGGCGACGGCGTCGCAGGCGATCTCTTCCAGCACCGCGCCTTCGCCCGCCTGCGAACAGACCGCCACGCCTGTCACGCGCTTGCCCCCCTGAACCGAGGAAACCGCATGGCCCATGACCACCCGAATGCCGAGCGCTTTGGCCTTGGCGACCAATTCGCTATCTTGCGGCAATACCCGGGCATCTAGCACGGCAGGCACATCCAGCCCCGCCTGTTTCAGCGCAATGGCGGTAAGATAGGCGTTGTCGTTATTGGTGACCAGAACAGTGCGGTCCCCCGGCGAGACACCGTAATTCGCCACATAGTCGCGCATGGCCGAGGCCAGCATCACGCCGGGCACGTCATTGCCAGCAAAGCTGAGCGGGCGCTCAATCGCCCCGGTTGCGGTAATCACGTGGCCAGCGCGGACACGCCAGAGCCGGTGGCGTGGTCCGGCATCCTCCGGCGCATGATCCCGCAGCCGCTCATAGCCCAGCACATAGCCGTGATCGTAGACACCCGCGCCCATGGTCCGGTCGCGCAGGTCGACATTCTCCATGCCGCGCAGACGGTCAAGCGTTTGGGCAATCCAGTTCTCTACCGGCGCATCGTCGACCGTGCCCCCATCGACCGGCGCACGCCCGCCCCAATGGGCCGACTGCTCCATCACGATGACACGCGCACCGCTCAAACCTGCAGCCAAGGCGGCCTGAAGCCCCGCGACACCGCCGCCGATGACCAGCACATCGCAAAAGGCGTGGAAGTGTTCATAGGTATCCGCATCCGCCGCCTTTGGCGCTTTGCCCAAGCCTGCGGAATGGCGGATGATCGGCTCGTAGAGGTGCTTCCACAGCGGGCGCGGATGCATGAACATCTTGTAGTAGAACCCCGCGGGCAGAAAGCGGCTGAGGTGTTTGTTAAGGGCGCCGACATCGAACTCAAGGCTCGGCCAATGGTTCTGGCTCGCCGCTTCCAACCCCTCATGCAGTTCGGTCGTCGTGACCCGGGCGTTAGGCTCGAACTGCCCCTCTTGGCCCAGCCCCACCAAACCGTTGGGTTCTTCGGGGCCGGAGGTCACGATGCCGCGCGGGCGGTGGTATTTGAACGAACGCCCGACCAGCACCTGATCATTGGCCAAAAGCGCCGAGGCCAGTGTGTCGCCCTCATAGCCGCGCATTTGCTTGCCGTTGAAGGTGAAACTCAGCGGTTTGCTTTTGTTCAGCAGGCGGCCGCCTGTGGCCAGTCTTGTGCTCATCGTGGAAAACCTTGGGGACTGAGGATGGGGTTAATGCCGGGGCGGGAAGATCGGGTGCTGGACTAGCTGGCGCGTTGCCATTGCCAATCAGGATGGCGATTGCGGATCGCCTCAAGGATGTGTTCCGGCGGAGCGAGGGTCTGGGCCGCATAGCTGCCAAAGACCTCAAGCGTGGCGGTATCACGGGCCATGTGGAACCACTTGCCACAGCCATAGACATGGCGCCACCGCTCCAGATGCACTCCCTTCGGGTTCTCGCGCATGAACAGATAGCTCTCGAAATCGTCGTCCGCGCCGCCGGGGCCGACACGTTTCAGATGCGCTTCACCGCCGCCGTGAAACTCTGTCTCCTCGGCGGTGACATGACAGCAAGGACAGGTGAGGATCAGCATGGGCAGGCTCCTTGTCGTATGGAGAACGGCAAAACGCCGCCCCGGCGCAAAAGCGCGGAACGGCGTCGGTCGTGAAAGGGCAGCGCCGCGCGGGACGCTGCCAAAGTCGGTTTACTCAGTCGGTGTGGCTGTCTCTTCGACGGCGTCCGCTGTGCTTTCGGCTGCGCCTTCAATGGCTTCGCCTGTGCTTTCGGTTGCGCCTTCGACGTTGACGTTAACGTCATTCGCACCGTCGATGTCGCCACCTGCAAAGAGGAAGTAGGCCAGCAGGGCCACGACAACGACAACCGCGCCAACGATAAAGGCAAGGCCGCTGCTGCCGCCACGATCAGTCGTGGTTGTGGTCGTGGTGGTGTTAGTGTGATCGACGTGGTCTGTGCGGTTGTTTTCCGGGGTTGCCATTGTTCAGCTCCGTTATATTCAATGTCTGAACAGGCAACTCCAGCGCGGGCGAAATCGTTCCGCGCAATACAACGCTTCAGCGATTTGTGGCCGATCCGCAACATCAATGGGCCACCCCGGCGGCCACGGATTCGTCGATAAAGCGGCCTTCGGCGAACCGCTCTAGCCCAAAGGCGTCGGTCAGCGGTGAATGCCCCTTGGCCATCAACTCGGCAAAACCCCAGCCCGACCCGGGGATCGCCTTGAACCCGCCCGTGCCCCAGCCGCCGTTGATAAAGACCCCCTCCACCGGGGTCTTGCTGAGGATCGGAGAGCGGTCGCCGGTTACATCCACGATCCCGCCCCACTGCCGCAACATCTTGAGCCGTGAGATCATCGGGAAGGTCTCAACCAGCGCGCGCACCGTCTCTTCGATATGATGGAAGCTGCCGCGTTGGGTGTAGTTATTGTAGCCATCGGTGCCGCCACCGATGACCATCTCGCCCTTGTCGGACTGGCTCATGTAGCCGTGCACCGTATTGGCCATCACAACGACATCCATACAGGGTTTGATCGGCTCGCTGACCAGCGCTTGCAGGGCGACGCTTTCAATCGGCAGACGGAAGCCCGCCATATTTGCCAGTTGTCCGGAGTGTCCGGCCACCACCATGCCCAGCTTATCGCATTCAATATCGCCGCGTGTGGTGCTGACACCGGTGACCTTGCCGCCCGTCTGGCGCACGCCGGTGACCTCACATTTCTGGATGATGTCCATGCCCATATCCGAGCAGGCCCGCGCATAGCCCCAAGCCACCGCATCATGCCGCGCCGTGCCGCCGCGCGCTTGCCACAACCCGCCGAGCACCGGATAACGCGGCCCGTCGATGTTGATGATCGGCACAAGTTGTTTGACGCGATCCGGGCCGATGAATTCGGTGGTGACGCCCTGCAAGGCGTTAGCATGGGCCGTGCGCTTGTAACCGCGCACCTCATGTTCGGTCTGCGCCAGCATGATGACACCACGAGGGCTGAACATGACGTTGTAGTTCAAATCCTGACTCATCGTCTCGTAAAGGCTGCGCGCCTTTTCATAGATCGCGGCCGAGGGGTCTTGGAGGTAGTTCGAGCGGATGATCGTCGTGTTGCGCCCGGTGTTGCCGCCGCCCAGCCATCCCTTTTCAAGCACCGCGACATTGGTGATGCCGAAATTCTTGCCCAGATAATAGGCCGTGGCCAGCCCATGCCCGCCTGCGCCGACAATGATCACATCATAGCGTTTTTTCGGCTGAGCATCGCGCCACGCGCGGGTCCAGCCCGTATGATGGCGCATGGCCTCTCGGGCCACTGCGAAAACGGAGTATTTCTTCATCACGTCACTTCCCGGCAAGGATTCGGGCCGCGCGGGCGGCTGAGGTCTTTTCTGAGCCTAGGAGCAGATATTCGAAATGACCACCACGGCATTTGGACGCGGTTTTGCGACATGTGGTGCAATTGGTGAAAAATGCCGCAGGGGGCGCAGCAATTGCGGTCTTTTGTCGGCGCCGGGCAAAGGTTAGGTAGAGGGCATGATATTTTGGTTTCTCTCTGGCGCGATGGCGCTTGTCGTAGGCGGTTTTCTAGCGCGAGCCGCGTGGCGCGGTGCGGATACGCCCCTCCCCGCACAGGCGGATTATGATCTCAAGGTCTACCGCGACCAATTGGACGAGGTGGAGCGTGACCTCGCCCGCGGTGTGGTGTCTGAGACCGATGCCGTCCGGATCCGAACCGAGATCTCGCGCCGGATCCTCGCCGCCGATGCTGGGCGCGACACGCGTGTGCAAAGCACGTCGCGGCCCGCGCCGCTCGTGCTGATCGGGGGGATTATCGCTTTGGGTGCCGGGTCACTGGCGCTGTACTGGCATCTGGGCCAACCCGGCTATGGTGATCTGGCGCTTGCTGACCGCATCGCCTTTGCCGAAGATATGCGCCGCAACCGCCCCAGCCAGCAAAGCGCGGTGGAAAGCCTGCCCGCCAGCCCCAGCACCGAAGGGCTGAGCGCCGACTACCTCGCGCTGATCCAACAGCTCCGCGCCACGGTCAAAGAGCGCCCGGAAGATCTGCAAGGTCAGACCCTGCTTGCCCAGAACGAAGCCCGTATCGGCAATTTCGCCGCCGCTGCCGAGGCGCAGGGCAATGTGCTCCGTCTTAAGGGCGCGGATCGTACCGCCAAGGACATCGCAGATTACGCCGAACTTTTGGTGCTCGCCGCGGGGGGCTATGTCTCTCCCGAGGCGGAAACCGCCCTGCGCGAAGTGCTGAACCGCGATGAGCAGGATGGCCGCGCACGCTATTACCTTGGCCTGATGATGGTGCAGACCGGGCGGCCGGATGTCGGTTTCCGCATTTGGGACGCGCTGTTGCGGCGCGGGCCTGCGGAGGCGGCATGGATCGAGCCGATCCGCGCGCAGATTTCGCAGGTCGCCAGCCTTGCCGGGGTGAATTACGAGATGCCGCAGATCGGCACCGGCGCCCCTGCGCGGGGGCCATCCGCCGAAGACATCGAAGCCGCCTCGGAGATGAGCGCAGACGACCGGATGGAGATGATCGGCGGGATGGTGGCCGGGCTTTCGGATCGTCTTGCCAGCGAAGGAGGCCCGCCGCAGGACTGGGCGCGGCTGATCACATCGCTTGGCGTTTTGGGGGACACCGATCAGGCCCGCGCGGTCTATGACAACGCGCTTGAGGTCTTTTCAGGCGATAATGCGGCGCTGGACATGATCCGCAGCGCCGGAGAACGTGCAGGAGTGGCAGGATGATTTACGACGACACGGCAGATTTCATCGCCGCCCTGCCCCCGATGCAGGCGCTGATCGGGCTTGATCTGGGCGAAAAGACCATCGGCGTCGCGGTCAGCGACAGCTTCCAATCCGTCGCCACCCCGCTGGAAACCGTGCGGCGCAAGAAATTTGGGCTGGACGCCGCGCGTCTGGCCGAGATCATCGCCGAGCGCCGTATCGGCGGCCTGGTCTTGGGATTGCCGCGTAATATGGACGGCTCAGAAGGGCCGCGCTGCCAATCGACCCGCGCTTTTGCCCGTAACTTTGACCGGCTCGCGCCGCTGCCCATCACCTATTGGGACGAGCGCCTGTCGACCGTGGCCGCCGAACGCGCATTGCTAGAGGCCGACACCACCCGCAAACGCCGCGCCGAGGTGATCGACCATGTGGCCGCGGGCTATATCCTTCAGGGGCTGCTGGACCGTTTGCAGGTGATGCGCCGTGACTAAAAAGCTCTGGCAGCGCAATGAGGTCGAAAGCCCCTGCATCAACATCTGCGTGGTGCATCCCGAAAGCCGGCTCTGCACGGGCTGTCTGCGGTCGATTGATGAGATTGGCCGCTGGTCGGCGATGAGCGCGGAGGAGCGCCGCGCCATCATGGCGGAATTGCCCCAACGTGAAAGCGTCCACGCAAAACGGCGCGGGGGCCGCGCGGCAAAACTGGCGCGGCGGCGCGACTAGCGCCGCCTTAGGCGCCGCGGCGCTGGACGATCTGGTTCAGGAAAATAAGAGCCGCTTCGCCATCCGTGGCGTCGTGGAGGCCCATCGGGGTCGCGTTGTAATTGGCCGCAGGCACCGAGGCACGGGCAAATGTCAGGCTGGTTTCGCGAGTGAACATTCCGTCAAAGCGAAACGCCCGACGGCCCCGGCGCGCAGGTTTCCAATAGGCGAGGTCACTGCCCTGCCCTTTAAGAATGATCGCTTTGGTCCCGCTTCGGCGCATCTCGTCACGTCCCTTGGTTCGGATGATTCTGCGTTTGTTAAGGCAGTAAGCCAGTTGTTTGTGTCGAGATTGCGGCAATTTGATGAACATTGTCCGAAATTGGGCAGAAACCATCACATTCCGGCAGGTTTAAGGTCAAAAACGGGTAGCCTCAGCCCCAAAGTGCTTTTCTCAACATATTTAGCGCCACCAGCACCAGAAACACGGCAAAGACCCGTCTGAGCGGCTTGGGGTCCATCGCATGGGCCAACCGCACGCCCCAAGGCGCGGTGATGAGCGTCATTGTCACGACAATCCCGAAGGCACCTAGATTAACCGCGCCGATGGTCAAGGGCGGGCGGCTTTGCGCGATATCTACAAACAGAAAGGCAATCACCGAGGGCACGGCGATCAAAAGCCCAAAGCCCGCCGCCGTGGCCACGGCCCGGTGAATGGGCCGACCATGGAGCGTCATCAGCGGCACGCCAAAGCTGCCGCCTCCGATCCCCATCAGCACCGACAGAAACCCGACCATCGGCGACAGGGTCGCACGTTTGATGCCACGCGGCATGGTCTCTCCCAAGCGCCAATCGCTGCGCCCGAACCCTAGGTAGAGCCCCACAATCAGCGCCAGCCCGCCAAAGATCGCCTGAAGCGTCTGGGTGCGCAATTGCGCCACCAGCAGCACGCCCAAGATGGCCCCCACCATGATCCCCGGCGCCCACGTGCGCAGGATTTCCCAATCGACCGCGCCCTTTTTATTATGTGCATGGACCGAACGCGCAGAGGTGACGATGATCGTCGCCAGTGATGTCGCAAGGCAAATCTGCATCAGCTGTGGACCGTCATAGCCCAGCGACTGCAGCGCGTAGAAAAACGCCGGGACCAAGACGATCCCCCCGCCCACACCCAGCAGCCCTGCCAGAACACCGGCAAACCCTCCAATCAGGGCGATAAGCACCAGCATTGGCAGAAGATCGTTCAACTCAGGCATGGGGCCCCTCCGGCTGTCGTTGCGCTCTATCAAGCCGTTTCGCGCCGGGGGTTCAAGGCGATAACGCGGGGGTTGCACTTCCTCCCGCTCAGGTTAGGTTGCGCGCGAAAGTTGGCCCCAAGCGTCGGTCTATGCTTGCCGCCTCCCCCCTTTGGCCCTGGCCATCCCATCCGAAAGGACATCACGTGCTACGTTCAGCGCTCATTCTCGGGTTGCTGGGGCTGGTCGGCCCCTTCGCCATCGACATGTATCTGCCCGCCATGCCTGCCATCGCCGCCAGCTATGGCGCGTCAGAGACGGCGGTTCAGGCGACCATCACGGCCTATTTCATCGCCTTCGGGCTGGGTCAGCTTTTCTATGGCCCATGGGCCGATCAGGCGGGGCGCAAGCTGCCGATCATGGTGGGGCTGGTGCTGTTCCTCATCGCGTCATTCGGGGCCGCCTTCGCGCCGACGATGGCGGCGCTGACGGGCTGGCGCGCGCTGCAAGGGCTTGGCGGTGCGGTGCTGATGGTGGTGCCGCGTGCGATCATCCGCGACCAATATACCGGCACGCAGGCCACGCGGTTGATGGCGATGTTGATGCTGGTGATCTCGATCTCGCCGATGCTGGCCCTTCTGGCTGGCAGCGCAGTGATGGCGCTGGCCGATTGGCGCGCGATTTTCATGACCTTGGCTGTCTTGGCCATTGCCGCTCTGGCACTCACCGCCTTCGCTCAGCCCGAGACGCTGCCCGTCAAACGCCGCGTGCGGATCAACCCGCGCAACCTTTGGCGTGGGGCGAAAGTGCTGCTGAGCGATCCGATCTTCATGGGGCTGACCTTTATCGGCGGCTTTGCCATGGGGTCATTCTTTGTCTTCATCGCCTTTGCGCCCTTTGTCTATACCGGGCAATACGGGCTGGGGCCGACGGGGTTCTCGCTGGCCTTTGCAGTGAATGGGATCGGCTTCTTCTCGGCCTCGCAACTGGCGGGGTGGCTCGGTGAACGCTGGGGCATGCGCAGCCTCGTGCGGCGCGGGGTGGCGGGCTTTGTCTTCTTTTCCGCCGCGATCTTTGTCACCGCGTTGGTCACCGATCCGGGCCTCTATCTGGTGATGGCGGGGCTGTTTTGCGCCAATGCCTGCCTTGGCGTCGTGGTGCCGACAGTGATGGTCGTGGCGCTGGACGATCACGGCGATATCGCGGGGCTTGCGTCGTCACTGGGCGGCACCTTGCAGATGGTGGCGGGTGGCCTCTCCATCGCGCTGGCCGGGCCGTTCTTTGACGGTTCTGCCACACCGATGCTGGGGGCGATCGCGGCCTGCGGACTGGTGGCCGCCCTGCTCACGCTGGCGCTGCTGCGGCCCCGCCCGATGGCAGAGCCCACGGTTTAAACCTACCCCGCCGCGGCGATTTCCTGAGCCGCGGCGACTTCGGCCAAGGCGGCTTCGACCAGTTCCGGCCCCGCGCCGGGCTTATGCGCCCCTTCCGATAGGATACGCCGCCACTGCCGCGCGCCGGGCCGCCCGGCAAAAAGCCCCAGCATATGCCGGGTGATCTGCCCCAGACGTCCGCCGCTGGCCAGATGCGCCTCGATATAGGGCAACATCCCTTCCACCGCGGCCTCTGCACTGCTGTCAGCACCCCGCCCGTAGATGCGCCGATCAGCGCTGGCGAGGATGTCGGTCGGCGCATGATAGGCGCTGCGCCCCACCATGACGCCGTCCAAGCCTGCATCCAGAAAAGCTTCGGCCTGATCGATCGATGTGACCCCACCATTGACCGAAATATGCAGGTTCGGAAACAGCCCCTTCATCTGATGCGCGAGATCATAGTCCAACGGTGGAATATCGCGGTTTTCCTTGGGGCTCAGCCCCTGCAACCACGCCTTGCGCGCATGGATCGTGACACGGGTGCAGCCCGCCGCCACGATACGCGCGAGGAACTCAGGCAAGATTTCCTCAGGGTTCTGATCGTCCACGCCGATACGGCATTTCACGGTCACCTCGACATCGCAGGCCGCGCGCATGGCATCCACACAGTCCGCCACCAGCCCCGGCTGCTGCATCAAGACCGCGCCAAAGGCGCCCGATTGCACCCGGTCAGACGGGCAGCCGCAATTGAGGTTAATCTCATCATAGCCAGCGTCAGCCCCCAACCGTGCCGCCTGTGCCAGCTCTGCGGGGTCCGACCCGCCAAGTTGTAGCGCCACGGGATGTTCCGAAGGATCGTGATGCAGCAGATGCAACGCCCCGCCCCGCACCAGCGCAGGGGCGGTGACCATCTCGGTATAGAGGAGCGTCTCACGGCTCAGCAGCCGGTGGAGGTAGCGGCAGTGGCGGTCGGTCCAGTCCATCATGGGTGCCACGCTCAGGCGGGCTGATTTTTTAACACTATTTTTCAATCGCTTAACCTCAGCTCCGAATGAACTTCATGTAGCACGCTATGCGTGGATTTCCGGGGGTTTTCCCCGATTTTCCGGGGTTTTCGATTCTGCATTGCTACCGTGTAGCAGATCCGCATTGCCAGAACACCGCCACTTCATCCGGCCTGGTTCGCCCCGCGGTCCGCCCCTTCGCGCTGTCCCTCAAGCAAGGAAGTCGGGAATCAAACCGAGAACACTTTTTCCGCGGAAGCGCCGACTTCCTTCTCACAACAGCACAGAAGGAACTTTCTTTATGACCACCATCGACGACAGCACCAAGAACGTTTTGGCTATGATCACCGCGGAGCGAGCCGCCTGCCGTAACAATGCCCCTGCTTGGGAACAGGTTTCGAGCCCAGCAATCACCCCCTTGCCGACGCAGAACGTTGCCTCCGCAGAGTCTGCAAGCAAAAAGAAAGCTAAGGCCAAGAAGTCAAAGAAAGCTGACGACTTCAAAGAACTGAACATCACTCGCATTCATACTACTGGCGGCCGTGTTACATATCGGGTCCAAATCCGACGCACGGTGAATGGGAAGTCCCGCAGTCTCTGCGAAACCTTCCAGCACTTGGCAAACGCAAAGAAGTGGCGGAACAAGAAGCTCGCCGAGATCGAGTTGCACGGTTTCCCCCTGCAGATCGTCACGGACACCACGATCGCGGATGTAATTGCCGATCGGCTGAAGCGCGGAAAAAAACTTGGCAAGTCTGCTCTGCAGAACGTCAAGTATATACGAGATCACGAGTTCGGGAAGACCAAGGTCTCATTGCTTACGCAGAAGCAGCTCTATGACTTTGCCGAGATGCTCTTGGATGGCGATAGAACTCCGCAAACTGTGGCGGGATACATGACGCATTTGGCCGCAACCTTGAAATGGGCTTACAGGCGCGGAACTTTGCTCCCGATCGAGGCTGTGTCCTTGGCCATGGAAACCCTTTGGGAAGACGAAATTCTGGCTCGATCCGAGGAGCGGAACCGGCGCCCCCAAATGGCGGAACTCGATTTGATCCTTACCGCCCTCGCGAACAACCCTCGCCAAAAGCTTCCCGTCGCGGTTCTCATGCTTTTCGCTATCTACTCGGGTCGCAGACTGGGCGAGATTTGCCAGCTTCGCTGGGACGACCTGCAAGAAGAAAAGAGCCAAATCTTGGTTCGCGACATGAAGCACCCGCGCAAGAAGAGGGGCAACAATGTTTGGTGCAAACTGCCGTCGGAGGCGCTGGCCATCATTCAAGCGATGCCCCGAACTTCCGAGTATATCTTTCCGTATTCCGAAAGGTCCATCGGCACAGCCTATCGCCGTCATCGAGACAAGGTCGGAATCGCGGATCTGCGCTTCCATGATTTTCGGCATGAGGCGGTCAGCCGCCAGTTTGAGATGGGCATGCTCGCCTCGTTCGTCGCCAAGATCTCGGGACACAAGAACGGTGGCTGTCTTTACCGATACGAGCACGTTGAGGAAGTTGGTGACAAGTTTGCTGACTGGCCGTGGTTCGACCGTGTGCTGGAGATGTGCCAAGCGCTTCACATATAGGTGATCGATACATGGCGCGCCTCTCGAGGGCGCCAATCAAACCAGCTTCGAAAAAGTTGCCGCAAACCCAGGTCCTCTTCACACATAAAGAGAAAGTGAAGAAACTCATGAAGACGATCGACCTCCTTCTTGCCCGTTTCGGCGGAGAGCCGGTAATCCCCCTCGAGATCGCAGCCAACTACTGGAACTTCAAGCCGGATACACTGAAGCAGAAAATTGATGATGGCGAGATCCGGATCCCATACTTCAGTTTGGACGAAAGCAGCCAGAAAGCCCGTAAGTTCATCCTACTTGTGGATCTCGCCACTTTGATTGAAAATAAATATGCCGCCGCGACGGCAAAGTTTCAGGATCAGTGGGCCGAACTTGATGCTGTCTAAGTGAACGGGAGGCCGCGGCGGATATCTACCTGCGCTTCCACCATCGACGGCATTCTGAGCGGGTCATCCTAAGTGTCTTGCAGGCCGCTCTTCGATCACGACTCACACTTCTGTGGTCAAGGCAATGGCCGCACAGCTAAGCACTACATCTTGGAGGGGCGAAAGAAGCAATCAGCCCGTCGAGGACGCGCAAAGCTTCAGGCACTGCGTCACGGGCTCGAGAGGATGTGACAACGCTTGTTACGAGAAAGGTCGATCTTGTTCTCCTGCTGCTCCTCTCGCTGAGAGCAGCGGGATGACAAGCTGCCCTTATTAACACCAACCCGGAGGCCACTGGGTTTTGGCAATAACGGGCCCGAAAGGAGGAACGGCACGTCTTGGATCTGAGGCAATCCTGCCCAGGCACAACAGGGAGAACAATATGTTCGAAGTTCCCAAAGCCAGCCACTGCGCTGCACCGAAGACCATCACCAAGCGAGAAACACAGAAGGATGATGTGGTGACCCAATCGAGTTGCCTTTCGTTCTCGGTAAACGAAGCCGTCGTAGGAGCCCGCCATGTCGCGGACGCTTTCAGGCGAATTGACAATAGCGCCAACCTTTATAAGGAGTTGCATCAGCCGATCGGTGACATTTTGTGCGGAGAGTTGTCCGCCGACAGCTTCACCGGGCAGAAGATCGATTGTTTACAAGCGTTCGTTGAAACTCTGGAGGCCGATATAGCCGCTGAGACGCAGACATCGATCCACTTCGACGAATGCTGCATGTCAGGTGCTTGGGAGGAGACCCACGTTAGCAATCGTGGTCACTCACTTTACCGGCTCCAATGCGCTTTGGCTAATCTGGCAAACAGCATTTCGGACGTCGTAAACCTTAGAAATGCTGAGATATTGCGCGGCGAATTACTTAAGTAACTGGTTCGGCCGGGGTTCTCCTGGCCGAACCACTTTGCAGCAAGAGGTCTGGCAAGTAGCACACCGCTGAGACACCGAGTGGTTTCTCCAAGGGGAAATGCGCTGCATGGTCCGCGTTTTTCAGTTGTATGACGGCACAAGCGCGCTCATCACGAATATCCACCCTACCCCACCACCCGGTCAATCCATTCAGGTCTATAAATCCGCAACGCCAACATTTTAGCGATCATGTTGGCGTTGCAACCATGGCGTCTTATGGTGCGCACGAAAACGAAGTCGGCAAACAGCCAAGTATGATGACGAAAACAATATCGGATGAACTGTTTACTCCCGGCATTACCCACATCGAGATCCGATGTTGGGATTGCGGACATACGGTGACCCGCAGGCCCAGCGAGGTGCCTGAGGGCATTACCCAGCACGAATTCGAGCGCCGGTCTGTCTGCAAGTGCGGCACAGGCTGGCCGCAGGTGGCGCGGTTTCCTCGAAAGAAATCGACATCGATGTGATAGTCTCGCACGATGGAGACAACATGAAACCCAAGGTGCCCAGATATTCATTCCAAGAACGCGCAGCTGAGAAAGCCGCCGCGCGCGAACGCGATGAAGAACTACTTCGCTCTGGTCAGGTTTCACACGCTGATATGGCGCGCGCTAACGGCGGTTCCGTCCGAGGGGTGCGTTACAAAGGCCCAGCAAAGCGCATTTAGGCACTCGCTGCGTCTCAGCCGTCAGAGGACGACAGCGCCTGACCTGTGGTGTCATGACGATGAAGAGGAAGATGCCGAGCTTAATACGCTCTGCCATGCGCGGCAGGGCGAAATGCCGATCGAGGTCGATATCGATAATATCTGAAGGATCACCGGCACGAGGATTGTCAATTCACTACTGCGCCAACTTGGGCCAGCCCTTTTGCATTTCGTGGTGCAACTCGTGGCCGGCCTCGTGGACTTGACGCTATGTCTAACCAAGGCTGGAGGTCGGCTTGGCGGACTTTCCTGCCGTTCGCTGCGGCCGCTCAGTTTGCGCTGCGATTGCGAGGCCTTTGGAATGAAGGGGCGGATAACGGCCATTCGCTGCGCTATGTAGAAGCGCTAAATGGGTATCACTTCCATCGTCGACAGCATTTGGAAGACACGGACTACGAGGTTTTCAGCGGCTTGTGAGACCTTTGGTTGAAAGACATCTGCGTAACTGATCTGAGCGGCAGCACCGTTTGACATGTCTCCCGAGAGAATATCGTGTTTGTAGGCGGCCCTTCGGCACGCGAAGTTCCGCATGGAGACGGCCAAAGACGAACAGCGAACGAAAGATTTGTTGTTTTGCGCCAGTCTGCATTTCCAGTTTCCCGCGGCTCGCGCCTTTATCGGACAGTGGAAGATTCGAAAAAAGTGCTTCTCGACCGCTGACTGCCGGGAAGCACCATTAGTTTAGGTGGTGATGGTGGCCTGCGCAGCGTCAGTCAGAACTTGCGGTCTGCGGCTTTCCATCGGAGCCATAGTAGACGATCTCAACGTCCTTACGGAGATCCTCTTCCACGTCGGCGAACGCTTCTTGGCGCAGCTGCTGCTCAATCTGAGCTCGCACGGCCTCAAGTGGCGGAATTTCTTGGTCGCTGTTGGCTTTGATTTCTTCATACTTCGCCTCGATAGTTTCGCCTGAGACGCGGTTGCCCAGCTCGCGCTGAAGCCAGACCTGAATCATCGCATCTTTCTCGTTTGCCGAGCGCGCTTCTTCCATCAGCGCAACGACTTCTGAGTCTTCGTTTAGCTTGTCGGCCAATGCGGCCTTATAAATCAGCTCTTTTGCGATCAGTTGGTTTACCGCCATGGGCACCAGCAACTCTGGCGGTTGCTGTCGCAGTTGAGGTGGAAGCGCCGAGATTGCTCCGGAAACGTCCGAGCGGTTAATGTCCTCGTCTCCCACACGAACAACCAGCAATCCACCTTCAGCTTCTGCAGAATTCGATTTATCGGCTGCGGCGTTTTCGCCTGAGGTCTTGCTGGTTTCCTCAGCCTCATCTTGGGTGGTTTGGGCTTGAGTGTTTGACGTGTCGCTATTCGGATCCTGGGCATAAAGCGGTGCCGCGACCAGGGACACTACGAGCGCAGTGGTAGTGGTCAGTTGTGTCGTCAATGGCATGTCGTTTGCTCCTTTCGCTGCAACAAGTGCTGACAAAACGGCTAACGTTTCTTGTTGTTCCATTTTTGCGCAAGGAACACCTGGATAACGCACGATCTCTTCCCTGGGCGCGTGGACGGGGCAGTGAGCACGACCGGTTAGGTGATGCGCAATACCTAATATGACGCGCCAGCCGTTCCCTGGGGGCACATCTGACCCACGGGTTGGACTCTGGCGACTCGAAGAAGGCTGCCGCTGCGAGATGGGTAATACTTTTGCGCGGCATGTTGTCTTGGTCGGCGCGCCGCAGACCGATCATGCTTTTCCTGATCCTCAGGATGATTTCGAATTTGATACTGTCTCGCGAATACCGTTCTGTGTCAGGACAAGCCCGGTAGCGGCCGCAAGCGCAGCTGTGCCCAAGAGCATTGGTTCCGGACCCAAGGCGGATGAAGCCGCCCCGGCGATCGCTGGCCCAGCTATGTTGCCCGCACCAGTGATCAGCAGCGCCGTAGTGAAGCTGAGCGCAGAAAGCTCGGGAAAGAGCCGTTCTGACCAGAATGAGAGAACCGCGCTGATCATCATTACGAAGATGCCATGCAGGCCCGCTGATAAAACTACGTTGCCCCAAGACGTGGGCGCCCATGCTATCATCGCAATCGAAAGCGCCGCGCCGAAGTTAAGCACTCGCAGAAGCCATGTCAGCCCAATGGCGGATTTTACCCTTGCGGTCAGCAGGCCGAGCAACCCAAAAGCCCCGTAAGCGACAAAAATGACTCCGCCACTGGCCTGCGAGGGCAATCCAGCAAGCCCGCCCTGCTCGCTCACCCGGTCTGCCGCAAAGGTAACGTAAATGCCGTTGGTCACTCCGAAGGAGAAAGCAACGAGGTAGAGCGGCATAGCCGCGCGATTGGCGAGCTCTTTCCATTTACCGGGAGAGGCCCTGCCTGCAGGTTCTACCGCGTCGCCTAAAGCCGCATAGTTGATCAGCGCCGCGCCGGCGGCGCCGGCGGCGAAGACGGCCCAAACAAGGCGCCAGCCATACCCGAAGAAAAAAAGCGATAAGGCAAGAAGGCCCGCGAGCAGCACGCCACCAGCAGTTCCGGAACTGATGCCCGAAAGCGCCCCGGGGCGGTCATTCTCGTAGAGAATGCGGTGAGCCGCGTTGTTGAAAGGGGTCCACGAGAACCCTGCACTGGCGCTGGCAAGGCAGACGCCAATGGCAAGCACGATAGCATTCGGTGCAGTGGCGGCGACTGCAAGACCTAAGGTCGCCGCGATCATGCCGCACACGATCGGCACCCGCGGGCCCGCCTGTGCGATCAGCTTGTAGGAACAGCACAAGGCGAGGAAGAAAGCGGCAAATCCGAGACTCGAGATTATGCCTGCGGTTGCGGTCGTGATAG
Organism: Sulfitobacter sp. HI0027; assembly: GCF_001634775.1. Taxonomy (NCBI): domain Bacteria; kingdom Pseudomonadati; phylum Pseudomonadota; class Alphaproteobacteria; order Rhodobacterales; family Roseobacteraceae; genus Sulfitobacter; species Sulfitobacter sp. HI0027. The sequence continues at coordinate 15,409 of NZ_LWER01000132.1, read as the reverse complement.
AGAAAGTCTCTCGGAACTGTGGTAAGAAGAGGCCGAACCCGACGCGCGCCGGTCCGAAGGCGATTGCTGTGGCGGCCGCCCCCGCGAAACTGATGCGTGTGAATGTTTGCAAGCGTGGCCTCCTGTCATGCCAGGAGAACGGAACAAGCCGCAAGAATGTTCCCCCCGCCGCATCAGGTGCGTCGTGAGCGCATACGCACTACAGGTTTCACATCGGTTCCGTTTAATGCGATCCTTCGGGGCATCCTCTGGAGCATAGGACTATATTGTTCGGCAGCGAGAGCAGTCATTCTGGCCTCCAAAATAGCCTGCAGTGCTTCCAAGCCGAAATAAATGTGCGCGTCCTTCTGCGCCACACGGCTAATATGAGCGTGGTGCCAACCTAAATTTTGTTCTGATAGTCGCTAACAATACGCAGAAAAGCGTTTAATGTCTTTGCGCTCAATTGCGAGATTTAGCTCAGACAAATGAAATTTCCCGTGACCGAGGCCACCAGTAGCGGAATGTATGCTCTCCCTGGCTTTGCCTACCAACGATAGAGCTTTCCAAATTATATATGAGGAAAATTGAACTTATATATGAGACCTTCAGGTCGGAAGTCGATTTCCGTAACGCCGTGCAATTCGGCACCAACGACCTTTTCCAGTAGACGTGATCCGAAGCCTCGGTGAGCCGGCGCTTCAACCAAAGGTCCGTCGATTTCCTTCCACACCATGCACAACATCGGCTCGTCACTACTTGTTAAGTGCCATTCTAATCGGGCTTGCCCGTCGGGAACCGAGAGCGCCCCATACTTCGCAGCATTGGTCGCGAGCTCATGAAGCGCAAGACCGAGCATACGTCCTGCCCGCGCTTTTAGTTCAATTGATGGCCCAGCAATGTATATTGCTTCTGGTCGCTCCCCGCGATAGGGCGCGAGAATATCCTCAGAGAGCTCTTGCAAGTCAGCTGTGGCGCCATGCTTTTCGAGTGCAGCACCTTCTGCCTTCGCCAAAGCCTGCAAGCGGCCCCTAAACTCGTCGCGGAATTCACGTGCCGTCCGGCCGTCCACCGCAGTCTGTGATGCAAGTGCCTGCACCAGCCCCAATACATTCGCTACACGATGTCCAAGTTCGCGCGCGAGAATAGACTGCTCTCGGACGCTACGTTCGAGTTCTTTGAGCCGCCGCACACGTGCAATCGCTGTGGCGAGAAGATTGGCGTAGGTTCGCATAAAAGCGATATCGTCGTCGTTGAAGTCGTGGGATTCCCGTGCGTCGACCTCAAGCACGCCAAACGGCGTGTCTTCACCGACGATAATCACATTGATCATGCTCTTTACGCCATGTCGAACGAGAACCTCTGGGATTTCAAACCGGTCTTCTGTGGCCACGTCGTGAGAGACCACTGGCTCATGAGTCAGCAAGGCGTATCCGGCCGGGGATTGCTCATGATCTGCAAATGTAACGTTTCCGATGACACCAGGCTCCCAGTTAACGCCCGCACGCATGAGAAGGTCCCCCTGTTCAGGTCGATGCTCCAGCACTTTGACCAGATCCACCCCGAGCGCGTCAGACACCAGCTCAGAAGCCCGCATTAGCAGCACGTCAAGATCACGGCAGTTGAACGCCAATAGGCCGAAGTCCGCAAATGCCTCGCGTTGATTTTTCAGGTTGTCGTCGGCCATTACTAATTGATCCTATGATGCACAGCTTTGGATGCTCGACGCAGACTGTAATAGCATCTATTAGGAACAGCCAACATATTTGCCACCATCACAACCCCAGTGTGTTCCAGGACGGCTTGCGCGGTTAGTTTATGCACACTTCGAATGTCGGGCCCCTCATAGGCCGAGTATGAGGGGCAGGCTATTCCCCACTCCTTGTAGGTGGGGTCACGCGGTAGACTATCGCGGGCAAGCTGGTTTACTTGCGGTCTCTAAAGGCGTGCCGCATTGCCCTGTAAGCTGGACTCGTTAGTTCAAAATCTTCTGGCAAGCCCCATTTAGTGCGATAAGCTTCCGGCGTCATGTCGTGCTTCTGGCTTATATGGCGACGCAGAATGTTCAGCTTCTCACCACATTCAAGACAGGTGACATGGCGGTGGTCACTCTGCTCGTCGTCTTCCATTGGCTCGCTATCTGTTAAGCTACGGGCTGTTGGCAAATAAATGGTAAAGCTGGTTCCTTCACCAAGTCCACTGGACAGAGATATGGTGCCCCCTAACAATTCGATTTCGCGTTTGAGTATGTTCATTCCAAGCCCGGTCCCGCCGCCCTCCCGGGCTGTTCTCGGATCATGACCTTCAAACTCATCAAAAAGTTTGCTTTGCAGATTAGGAGCTATACCGGCTCCGGTATCGTTTACACAAATTATGACAGCGTCATCCTGTGGAGTCGCTTCCACTGTCACTTGGACTTCACCAGCGGTCGTGAATTTGATCGCATTTGATACGAGTTGATCCACTACGTTTGTAAGAATGGCGACATCGAACAAGAAGATCATATTGTCTAACGTCTGACTATTCGAAGTCAGAACTATCCCCTTGGCGCGCGCGGCTTTGATGTTACGGGCGACGACATCATCGATCACTTTGATAAGGTCAAAAGATTCTGCCGTAATGGAAGCGGTAGCCGTGTCCAACTCTGCGATGCGAACCATATCCTCCGTGAGCGCGCGCAGGCGCGACGTATTTCGTTCAATCACCTCGACCAAGCTTTTCGTCTTATTATCCGTCGCAATAGCACCAAGAAGGCGCGCGGCTCCAGAAATTGCGCCCAAAGGCGTCCGGACCTCATGGTTCGCATGCGACAGGAAGCTCGCTCGGGTCAACGCCGCCTTTTCAGCGAGAAGCTTAGCCCTTGCACGATCCCTTACCGCACAGGCCAAATAAAACTGGTCGTCCGCGATCGAAGCCAACTGCATCAAAAGCTCCACTTCCTGCTCAGTCCAGGTTCGCGGACGTTGGTCCATGCAGCAAAGGGCACCCAGCGGCTGGCCACGCTCGCCGTGAAATGGGACGCCAAGATAGCTTATAACGCCAAACGCATCTATTGCCGGATTGTGCATATGCAGTGGATGTTCTCGAGCATCCGCCAGATACAAAAGGGCGCCGCTATCTCGCACATGCTTGCAAAAGGAGTGGCTTAGCGGCGTTGAGCGGGTCTGATTCAACTCGTCGGGAACACCAACGGCAGATTTCAGCAGTTGTCGTTCTCCCAGATCGTCAATGACCGTGAGCAGTGATACAGGTGCCCCAAGAAGCCTTGAAGCCAAATGGGTGATTTTGTCGAAGCGGGTATCCGATTCAGCAAAAGATAAGCCGAGCCCCGAAAAGGCCAGTGCGTCGTAATTCATGGAAGGAAGAACTCTCAGGTAGATTTGGCAAACGACAACTGCGCATATCAATGCGTGCGAATGCATGAATTCGCCAAATGGGGATGCTGGTCGGCTTATGCAATACCCGTTTCACGGGATATGAAAGAGATTGCTGCAGTGCAGCAAAAAAGCGCTCAGAGCCAAATTTGGTTTCAGCGGAATCCGGCCTGCATAGTCTTCTACCGAAAAAAATGGGCGCGTCTTTAGGGTCGTTGGATCTGATGCAAATGCACGAAACCTTGACCCCGCCCATTCGTCGTCGAGCGGGTGAAAACGCTACAGTGGGTCTCTCCACCACTGCAAGAGGCTTATATAAAGATACCGGCAGACAGATCATGACGATAATGTTTCAGCTTCCCGGCGGCGAGTTCTAAGTGCGCGGCGCCGTGCAGGCGGCCACCCGTATTGGCGTCTCGTCACTGGTCATAGGGCTGACGCCGATCGGCTTCAGCACCTTCAGGTCGGAACCCGTGACCTCAGTGCAAGCTGCGCTCAGCGGGTCTCCTGGTATCGCGTATGGCATCATCGTAGGCTCTAACATCGCCAACATTCTTCTGATCCTGGGGATAGCGGCTTTGCTGGCGCCGATCGCTATGTCGTCTAACGCGTTGACGCGCGACAGCGCAATTATGGTCACCGTGTCAGTGGCTTATCGCGGCATTGACGCCGATGGGTTTTGTCGCAGGGGCTATTTTCGTGCCGGCGCTGTTGGTCTATGTGCCTGCCGCCTTCCGGAGGAGCGCGCTGCGGCGCCCGACGGTGCACATGGGGTTGCCTTTGACAAATCGCTGGCTTTGCAAGAGGCGGACCCAGCTCTCGCCCCACGCCTGAGGTTGGCAGATCCGCTGTCATCTCGTTCATGACCGCGGTCGCGGGATTGGGTCTGGTCGTGCTCGGTGGCTACTTCCTTGTTAATGACGCCGTCGGACTGGCGCGGTCTTTTGGCATATCCGAAACCATCATCGGGCTGACGATCGTTGCCGTTGGAGCTTCGATGCCCCTGATCATGGCGGCGATCCGCCAGCAAACCGAAGTCGCCTTTAGCAATATCGTGGGGTCGAACATCTATAATATTCTGGGCATCGGCGGCTTCACTGCCCTCATTGCCCCGACCGAGGTCCCTAAGCAGATTGTGGGCTTTGACAATCTGGTAATGATCGGCGCCTCGCTTCTGCTCGTGCTGTTCGCATACCCTGGGCGACGGATCAGCCGTGTCGAGGGTGCCATCCTCGTCGCCGCCTAAGCGGCCTACGTGGCGCTAATATGGCCATGATCGAGGCGGACAGTGCTTGTAAACGAGCCTACTATAACCAAATATGCTTTCAAACAGCTATGGAGGACCGCATCTTGAAATGCCCGCTCGACGGAACCGAACTCGTGATGACAGATCGCTCCGGCGTCGAAATCGACTATTGCCCCCAATGCCGCGGTGTGTGGCTCGACCGAGGCGAACTTGATAAGATCATCGAGCGCTCTGCTGTGCGGTCACAGCCTTCCGATGGACCACAGCAGGCCACTCGGCGCACCGAAACACGCTATGACCACGATCGCCAAAGTGATGATGACAAGCGTCGGTATCAGGGCGCACATGGTAACGAAAAGAAGCGAAAAAGTTTTCTTGGGGAACTGTTCGACTTTTAAGCGTCGGTGTCGCCCTTTTTCTGTGCTGACCGCATCACATGTCCGAACTGGCTCTGCTGTAATCTTCTTGCGGAGCGCTCCGATCCTGATGCTTGCCTAAACTTCCCATGAACGATCATCTGTTACACTCCCTCGATGCCAAGGGCGGGAGGGATTGAGGCCCACGCGAATGGTGTGATCAACAGTCTTAGTCGGCGAGTTCGACGCAACCGGTTCTTTCTGCCTTGGCTCAACTTCAAGCAGTCCAAGGAGACACCGTTATTTCGGACTGGCACCAACGTTCGGACTGGCACCAACAAATGCACAAGCAGAGTCGGAGGCTTCGACGATGGAAATATGGGCTCTTAGCCGAACTTTGCCGTTGGCTGCCCGATGGTCGGCTGTGGGCCAATCGCGTTGCCCAGGCCAAGGGCAGTCAGATGCGAGAAGAATCCTGTTATAATCCGAAAAGTTAGAGCAACCGCAACGCAGTAGCGCAGCTGGGGGTGGACCGCGACCGAACGCTTGGCTTCGACTACACGGGTGGAGTTTGTGCTGCCTGAACTAAGCTTTTCTCCTAAGGCCTAAATTGATTGCCCTGACGTTTTAAAGGACCTGTCGCGTAGATTTTTGGCAATCAGGCCAACTTCGTTCTGGCCAATTTCGATACCAAGTTCACTATAGCTTGCGAAAAACCTCAATGTGGATCGCTGGTCTTGGGCCGTGCAGAGATGCGTGCAGTAACGCAATTTTTGCCTGCATCTTGAAATATTTTTCGGAACAATTTCCCTGGTCCTGTTTGTTAAGGCACTACATTGAGGGGAGCGTGGATATGTGTGGTGGCTGCATCTTTACCCGGCGCCGATTTCTCGCCTTATCGGCAGTGGGTGCCGCTACAGGCTTAGCATCATGCGACGAGTTTTCGTTGGTCAGTGACGACGAAGTTCGCGCAATGGGCCTTCAAGCTTGGCGAGAGATCAGCGATAGAACACCTGTCTCTACCGATCCGGAGGCGACACGTATTGTTGGCGAAGTGGCGGCGCGGGTTCTTGCCGCAGTTGATGAGCCTCGGGCTGTGTGGCAGATCACGCTATTTTCAGGCTCTGAGGCAAACGCCTTCGCTCTGCCCGGCAACAGAATTGGCGTCTTTGAAGGTTTGCTACAGATCACCGAAAATCGGGCCCAGCTTGCAGCGATTATCGGTCATGAGATTGGTCACGTTAAAGCGGATCACAGCCAAGAACGAATTAGCGCCGCGTTGGCCAAAGAACACGGCATCAATATCGTCTCTCGCCTTATGCAACTGGGCGAGGTGGAATTTGCTGAAGAGATGGCGGCTGCGCTCGGATTGGGCTTGGAGTTCGGAGTGCTTCTTCCCTATTCACGCCGCCACGAACTCGAGGCTGACGCGTATGGCGTGGATGCTATGCGGGCCGCGGGCTATGATCCAAAAGAAGCCGTTAAGCTCTGGCGCAATATGGATTCTGCGCTTTCCAACAGAACACCAGAAATACTCGCCACGCATCCAGCACCTGCATCCCGGATCGAACAGATCGAACAGATGATCGCTGAGATCTAACGGCCGCAGGTAAAGCATTTTGATGCCAATAGATAAGTTTGAAAGGCCTCCCATCCCCCTCCGAACTCCAGATAAACTGCGAACCACTTCCTGTCTGATCAGAAACGTTCGGCCCTGAGAACTGAGGCATCAGTGACCGAAATGACGCCAATATGACGCTCGATCAAAGTGAAGGCAGACTCCAAAAGTCCATCCAATCGCTCTGGTTTGATCAAACAAATCACCATGACCATCCCCGCACGGCCAATCTGCCCTTCGCGCGTCCATTGACCAGATCTGCCCGACCCCCCGCGGACGGGGATCACCGTATAGCCTGTCACGCCAGCTTTGGTGAGCGCTTCGGTCAGGCGGCCTTCAAGGGGTTTTTCGATAACGATTTCGACACGCTTTGCGGGTATCATCTTCATGTCAGCCTCCGGTTACTTGGGTGGCAATCGCCACATAAAGAGGAATGCCCAAGGTAAGATTGAAGGGAAAGGTCACGCCCAGCGATAGTGTTAAGTAAAGCGCTGGATTTGCCTCTGGTAGAGCCACCCGCATTGCAGCGGGCACGGCGATATATGAGGCCGACGCGGCAAGCACCATCAAGAGCACTATGCCTCCCAACGAGAGCCCGATCATCAGGGCAAAAACAAGTCCAATCATTGATCCAGCAAGCGGCATAACAACGCCAAAAAGAACGGCGCCCAATCCAAGAACCCCTCTCGATTGCCGCAACCCGCGCCCCGCGATCAAGCCCATGTCCAGCAAGAAGAGACATAGCACCCCCTTGAAGGGCGCGACGATAAACGGCGAGATCTCTGTCAGACCTTTTGTCCCAGTCATGAGGCCGATTACAAAGCTGCCAACCAGCAAGACGATAGAACCGTTGAGCATGATCTCTCGCATCAGTCCCGGCTCCATGCGCCCACCCGATCCATCTCGAGATACCAACCAAAGGGCCGACAAGATCGCCGGGGCTTCCATCGCGGCCGCGACCGCAACCATGTAGCCTTCTGATGCAATTGCGCGTCCCTCAAGAACCGAGGTCGCAGCAACGAATGTAACAATACTGATCGATCCGTAGTGCGCTGCCACGGCCGCAGCGTCCAGACGCGAAAACTTTGTCATCACCTTCAACAACGCAAAGGCAAGCAGGGGAAGGCCGAAGGACATGACAATCCCCGCGGCCACTGACATCAGCAAACCGCCATCCACACCATGATCGGAAACCGCTGCCCCACCCTTGAAGCCGATCGCAAATAGCAAATAGATCGACATCCCCTTGGCAATGGCTTCGGGGATTGAGAGATCTGAGCGCAGCAGCGCCGCGACAAGACCAAGAACAAAGGACAAGATGATCGGTGACAAAAGGTTCGAACTGGCAAGCGCCAAGATTTCGGGCATATCAATCTCCAGTTTTTTTCACATTATTTGTCGGTTTGGAGATTGCCAATGCGTAGGCTCTGCTCACCAATAATATTTAGGAACCGAAAAGATAGATCGGGAGTTTGACGCTTGATGACTGAAACTTGGTTTCCACTCTTGGTTGGGCTTGTCCTACTGGTAGGCGGCGGTGAACTGCTTGTCCGCGGTGCTGTGCAAGCAGCGGAAAAGATCGGCATTACACCTCTTGTTATCGGCTTAACCCTCGTCGGCTTTGGCACTTCAATGCCTGAGCTGGTGACTTCGGTCCAAGCGGGGTTGGGTGGTTTCCCGGGCATCGCCTTCGGAAACGTCGTAGGATCTAATATCGCGAATATTCTTTTGATCGCTGGGGTTTCCGCACTGATCTTTCCGATTGTCATCACTCGATCGGCCCTCCGCAGAGATGCTGTCGTGATGCTATTGGTCGCAGTGGCATTCGCGGTGCTGGCGCTACTGCTCCCGATGGGGCGCGTGGTAGGCGCCAGCCTGGTCGCTCTGCTCATCGGCTACATTTGGTTCGTGATTCATCAGGAAAGGGCTGGGCCGGGCGGCGGAGCAATCCATGACAAGAGCGCCGCCTTGGCGGGAGCCGATCCCGGAATTGCCTCTACACACCGCCGGAACGGTCTGATGGTGTCCCTACTCATTGCTCTGGCTGGCCTGGTCCTCGTGGTGATCGGCGGTTCCTTCTTGGTTAGCGGGGCCGTTGCTATCGCGCGCAACCTCGGCGTTTCAGAGACAGTTATCGGTTTGACGATCGTCGCAGTCGGGACTTCCATGCCGGAGCTTGTCACCTCCGTAATCGCCGCGCTGAAGCGGCAGGGGGACATGGCGTTCGGGAACATTGTGGGCTCGAACATTTACAACATCCTCGGGATAGGCGGAACCACCGCACTTATTGCACCGTCTCACGTGCCCGAACAGATCGTGCTTTTCGATGCGCCTGTGATGGTCGCCGTCTCCTTGTTGCTTGTTGTCTTCGCTGCGACTGGTCTTCGAATTGGTCGTCGGGAGGGTGCCATTCTGGTCGCGGGATACGTTGCCTATGGCTGGCTGCTCTGGCCCTGATCCACTTGGAAAAGAGAAGTAGGCAGAAGCTCGCAGTTTGCTATTCAACCTTTGTATCGATTGGTTTTCGCCTCGGTCAGCCTTCCAAGTTTGGTGTGAAGAAAAGCGAACAAGCCAGCAGAATGAATTGCCCAAAGCCGCCATTCGCAGCACATTCCACAGATGTCTGCTGTGGGCCGTCCTTTCTCGCGCGTTTTTGCTGCGGACGCAAAATGCTGCATCTGCTCGCGTGGTAAAGTGGGCTCGTTCCTGCCGTTCGTCGCGGCCGCCCACCCAAACGGCGCTGAGTTGCAGGTGAAGGTCGCATGTGCGGGACATTCCTGCCGTTCGCTGCCGTAGAGTGGTTTCTGCTGCAGCTGCGAAGACCCTCGTGAAAAGGACGGTTAGATGTCCTTCGCTCAGGTTGCACCAATGCCCGTTATGAGGGGTTGCTTTGGATACAGGGACCCCGTCGCGCCCGCTCATATAAAGATAAGCTATGCCCATTGCCTCTCCGCTGGCGCTGCCTGCATACTTGTCTCGCGGCGGCCAGGGCCGGTTCCGCCAGCGCGGTATCAACTACTGAGCTATATCTTGACGGCAGGCTGACACAAAATACATAAGGCGCTCTGGCGTTGGCCTCGATGGGTAAGGAACTTTTATGACCAGAAGGCCCGAGAGTTATCCGCTGCCGGAATTCGCAGAGTTATTCAATCATTCGCCCGCGTGTTTGGCTGTGTTTGAGGCGAAGGAGCCCTTTCGAGTTCTGTTTCACAATGACGCCTACCAAAAAATTCTCGATGAACCCTTTCGCGAAGAGGGTGTGGTGGGGAAGGCTATCCCGGATTTTGCTCCAAACTCAGAGCGTGTCGTAGAGATTTTCCGGAAAGTAGTAGCGACTGGCGAGCCCTTCGCGACAGAGAGCTATCATTATGACGGCTTAGAGAGGGGGCCTACCTGGTGGAACTGGAGCCTTACACCCGTTGATAAGGGGGGCTCCATCACCTCACTCGTGTTGACCTCTTTTGAGGTTACCGAGACGGTAATAGCGCAGGAAAAACTCCAAGCCGAGATCGATGCGAGGAATGATGCTGAAGCGCTTTTGGCAGGGGAGCAAGAGCTGTTCCAGCGCATCGTCGATATTATCCCGGTAATGATCACAATGTATGATGCAGACAAGAACCTGCTTCTGGTCAATAAAGAGTTTGAACGTCTGGCAGGCTGGGCAACAACTGAAGCGCGTGCTGAGCCAGTCTTCGATATCTGCTACCCTGACCCAGCTTACCGAGAGGAAGTGGCCCAATTCATGTCGCGTTGTGAAGGGTGGAAAGATATCCGCATGAATACGCGCGATGGGCTTACACTGGAGACAAGCTGGTCGAATGTGAGATTATCCGATGATCGTCAGGTAGGGATCGGTATTGATCTCACCCAACGCAAGACAGCTGAAGCTGAACTGCGGAGCAGTCGTAAAGAGCTTGCCTTAGAACGGGCGTTCCTCGAAGCAGTCATTGAAGCAGCTCCTGTAGGTATCAGCGTGGCGCGAGATCCCCAAGGCAAGCCTCCAATAATCAACAGAGAAGCGCGCCACATGATGGGCATAAACAGGCTTGAAGGGGGGCTGGAGCGCTATCTCGATCTGCCGCTGCATGACGCGGAAGGCCATCGTTATAAATACGATGACCTTGCTATCATACAGGCCCTAAAGGACGGCAAGGAGACCACCAACCGCGAGGTCATTTTTGAGACCAAGAATGGCTATAGACGCTGGCTTGTGAACGGCCGCCCGCTTCGTGACGACACAGGCAATATCAGAGCTGCGATTGCGTCCTTTGTTGATATTGAAGACCGCCGGCGCGCTGAGGAGGCGCGTGGACTATTGGTGGATGAACTGAACCACCGGGTGAAGAATACATTGGCGATTGTCCAGAGCATCGCAGCGCAATCGTTTCGGGATCTCTCCGACCCAAAGCAAGCTCAAACAAAATTTAGAGCGCGGCTAAGAGCGCTTGCAGCGGCGCACGATCTATTGACTGAAACGAACTGGTCCGACGCGACGCTCTCCGAAACCATTACTACGTCCCTTTTCGCCTGCGGCATCACAATCGAGAAGTCCGACCGCTTGGATATATCTATCGAGACCGATCAGAAGCTGGGCTCCAAAGCAGCTGTGTCGCTATCTATGGCGCTTCATGAGCTGGCCACCAATGCGATCAAGCATGGCGCTCTATCCAATGAAACGGGCCACCTTCGCGTCCGCTGCGCGCCAAATGCCGTGCGCGATGACTATATCCAAATCGACTGGATCGAAACGGGTCGTGTGCTTGACGGCACAAACAGGCGAGAGGGGTTTGGCATCAGGCTTATCAAGAGCACTGTGGAGAGAGAAATGAAGGGTAGGTCGCACATGCTGTTTTCGCCAGAGGGTTTCGAATGCATGATAGAGTTGCCCCGGGCTTCAATTGAAGGGAGAAGCTAATGGGTGTCCTGAAAGGTAAGCGCGTATTACTTCTCGAAGATGAGATATTTATTGCCTTTGATGCTGAAGAAATCCTGCTCAGCCTTGGAGCCGATCACGTGGTCTTGGCTCACACACTTAGCGAGGCACATGCCTGTTTAGAGAGCCAAAGCATGGACTGCGCCATGCTCGATCGCAATCTGAATGGAGAGTATTCTGATGAACTCGCACGCGACCTCACAGACAAAGGGATGCCCCTTATCGTAGCCACAGGTTACGGCGCGTTAGAAGCCAACTCAGAAATTGTGACCGTCTCTAAGCCTTACGATGAGAACATGATTGAGGCGGCCTTCCGCAGAAGTGGCCTTGGCGGACCGGCAGAATGACGAACCATTTGGGGGCAGGTTAGCTATCCTGCGCGGCATTGGGGTAAAGGCATCGCTGAGGACCTCCGCAGCATAAGTTAGAAAAAACGTGCAGCTGAACCGGATGTAGACGAAACCAGGACTCCTTTGTAGACTGCCAACTTAGGGCTAAGGGGGGGCGGGTTGTGAGCACGCAGGATATAAAGGTTCTCGAAAGCATCATAGATCGGACACCTATCTCGATCATAATCAGTGACGCGCAGCTCGAAGATCACCCGATCACGTTTGTTAACAACGCTTTTCAGCAACTCACGCTCTACAGTCGCGACTATGCGCTGGGGCGCAACTGTCGCTTCCTACAAGGCGAGCAGACCAGACCCGAGGACGTAGCGGCGATCCGCAAGGGATTGAGTGAAGGTAGAGATTTCCAAGCCGTCGTGACGAACTACAAAGCCGATGGAACTCCTTTCCGAAATCAACTTATGATCGCTCCTATTTTTGGCAAAGACAATGAGATCAAGGCTTTTTTCGGCGTGCAACGGGAGATCGGTAAGGACGAAGAAGGCCCTGGTAAAGAAGCGATAGATTTGCTGCGAGAGCTGCAACATCGGGTAAAGAACCACCTCTCGATGGTCGTTAGCATGATACGGATGCAGGCAAAACGGAAGGTGACTGCAGCCTCCCTCCGAGCCATGAGCCGTCGGGTAGAAGCGATCGCTCTACTATACGAGGAACTCTTCGATTTGACCCTTGGCGGAGATAAAACCGAAGCAGTTAGGGCTGGAGCCTACCTTAGTAGGATTACATCTGCGATCTCGGGGATCGAAGGGCGAAGCGCGGTCCGCGTAAACGTCAACTGCGAGGAGATCGATCTGCCTGTTGACCAGGCCGCCCGTCTTGGCCTCCTCCTCTCAGAACTTCTGACGAATTCGTTGGAGCATGCTTTCGAGGGACGAGATAAGGGCTTGGTATCGGTGGCCTTCAAAAAGCTTAGCAGTGGAGGCGTTCGATTGACTGTTGAAGACGATGGCATTGGTTTGCCCGATGGCAGCGATTGGCCCTATGAGGCATCGAGCGTAGAAGACCAGCATGCGCGTGCGAAGGCCGTGGCAGGCAAACTCGATACAACCGGTCATGATGGCAACTCTGGCGTCGGTGGCAGTATCGTCGTGGCGCTGACCAAGACGTTAAGTGCAAAGCTCATCGTTAATAGCTCGCTTTCTGGGACAATCGTGACGGTTGAGTTTGAGAACGCTTGAATCGTCACTGATATCGCCAATTTAGCTGAGAGCTGCAGAAGTCGGTTAAATTCGGCGACGTCAGAGCAGACCTTGCTAACGGATGTAGCGAACGGCCATCCACAGTGACGGGCATCTCGCTGCATGCGCAAAGCCGATGAGGGACGCCGCGGTCAATTAGGGCTCGGAGGAGACATTCTCCGCGTCTCAGCACAAAATTGGGGAGCAGATGGCTGCTAAGCGGGACGTAGCGGCCGTCCAGTATTCTCTACTGCATCGACAAAAACGGGAATTTGGGATATCGCCGCACTATGAGGAGTTATATCGTAGACACAGCCGGGACAGTTTTATTCTTCACTGCGATCGCAGCTCTTAGCGAACTTCTTATCGCTGGTATGGACCCCATACAGGTTTTGACCGCGCGGATGATTATGATACCGGTCATGATGATTACGGCGCGGCCCTTTGGACTTTGGCGGGATTGGTTTTTTCTGAAGTTTCGACCGCTACGTAGGATGTCCAATGTCTTCTGTGACATCATCGCTTTCACCACATTTCAAGTGCCAGTCTATATGGCGACCCTTGTGGTGGCAGGCGCGTCCATTTCTGAGATCGGCGCGGCCGTCAGTTCATCTATCGTATTTATGATCCTCCTTAGCCGACCTTTTGGAATTTATCTCGATACCCTGAGAAACCTGGCTGGAACTTCCGTAAAGTAGGGCTCGGACTCGACCTTCGCTGCGGTTTCGGTCATGGGCAGCAATGCGGACAAAGCCGCCATTCGTGCTCAGTCCTGCGGCGCGCTTACGTTCAATTTAGATCGGCGGGACAGTGGCCGCGGTAAGCGAAAAAAGCCGTCGTCAGGGCCACGGACAGAACCAGCAACGGGGCGATGGCATGGCTGAACTCGCCGTGCGACAGAACCGTGCCCGCGGCTCCGAGCATCACCAGGCTGGCGAGGCCTGCGCCCCAGAGCCGGGTCGGGCGCCAAGCGATCAGCGCCGCCGCAGTCAGTTCCAGCACGCCGGTGACGTAGTGGAACCAGCCGGGATAGCCCCACCTTGCGTAATCGGCGAGGATGGTTCCGGAGGCGAAGATATTGCTGATCCCGCCCACGACAAAGAACGCGGCCAGCAGCCAAGAGAGGAGGGATTTCCAGGGAAGATTACGCATGTTGGTTATTGTCTCCGCGCAAGGCGCCATGAAGGAAGGTCGATATCGTCTCACGCACATGATGCGCGCGTTCGTCAGGTGAAACCGGGGCAGTGTGCCCGGTCAGCGCGCGCAGTTGCGGGCCGGCCGTCAGCAGCAAGACGAACTGTTCGGCGCGCGTTTCGGGCGAAGGGCCGTGGCGTAATCCGGGCCGCCCACGAAGCCATTCAGCGAGGATTGCCGTGCCGGTCTCATGTCCCGACCGCAGGATCGACTGCGCCAGGTCAGGGAAACGCTGACCTTCGGAGATCATCAGGCGGTGCAGGGCCAGCGTGCGTGGCTGTAAGACGATCTCAAGCATCCTTTTGCCGAATATCGTCAGGGTCGGGCCGATCTCCCCTTCACCTATATCAAGATCTCGCAAGGGCTGGGTTTGGTCATCACACAGCCGAGTGACGACGTCGATGAACAGCCCCTGCTTTCCACCGAAACGACCGTAGACATTGCGCCGAGAGCCACCCACCCGGCCGATGAGTTCGTCGATTGACACGCCTTCGTAGCCGCGTTCGAGGAACAGCTCTGCGGCCGTATCGGTCAGCGCCTGAATGCGTGCCGCGCCATGTGCAGTTCGGTGAGTAACGGATTGCATGCCTTGCCTGTCTGTTGAAGAAATATGGTAACATACCATACCATATGATTTAAGCAACCTTTATCAAATCATGCCGCATATGGGCAGACCGAACGGCGGTTTTCGGGCCGCGCCTTCCGCGGCACTCGCGAGCAACTACCTTCCAGTTGCCTGCCTGAATGTCTCGGATGGGCTGATTCTGTGGAAAAACAGCGTGTTGCTTTCGCAGAAAGCTGCGCTTTGAAGAGCGCGCGAGCGCCTTTCCTATCAGGCTTTGCGCGTTTGCTGCGGTGCAGGAAAAATCTTAGCCAGTTTGCGGAGGTTTTGGGCGGTGGCGGCGAGGAGGAATTCGTCATTTGCACCGCATGGGCCGCGTAATCGCAGTCGTCCCAGCCCGAGAATGCGTTTGAGGTGGGCAAAGAGCATTTCGACCTTTTTCCTGAGCTTCATCGCAATCTGATATTCTTCAGTTTTGGCCAAATCTCTGGCAACCTGACGCGCGTCTTCGTGCTCCTCGCGGGTGATCTTGCGCGCCTCAGCGTTGGGGCAGCAGTTTTGC